>QMQC01000352.1 GCA_003648875.1 Actinomycetota bacterium | reverse complement strand
GGGACGCCTGCAGGTGTCGGCCCGATCGAGGACGGCGATCGTGTGGAGGTCGAGATCGAGGGAATCGGTGTCCTGATGAATCCAGTGGTGGCCGTATGACAGTCAGAGTTCGTTTTGCCCCGTCGCCCACCGGTTATCTCCATGTGGGTGCTGCCCGCACAGCGTTGTACAACTATCTGTTCGCTCGCGCAAACGACGGAACGTTCATCCTCCGCTCGGATGACACGGACACCGCCAGAAGCACAGATGAGTTCCAGGAGGACATTCTCGAACACATGCAGTGGCTCGGCCTCGAGTGGGATGAGGGCGTTGCCAGAGGTGGCGAACACGGGTCGTATCGACAGTCGGATCGCTATGGCCGGTACAGGGAGGTCGCCCACGATCTCATCGCCGACGGATCGGCGTATTACTCATTCGCCACGCCCGACCAGCTGGAGAGTTTCAAACAAGCAGCCCGCGAGGCCGGCACCTCTCCGGCGTACGACGGCAGTCTTGAGCCTCTCGACGCAGACATTGCTCGGCTGATCTCCGATGGAGAGTCTGCGGTCGTCAGATTCAGGGTGCCGAGACCGGGCGAGACTCGATTCACGGACATTGTCCGTGACGAGATGGTCTTCGACCACAAGCAGGTCGATGACTTCATCATCCTGCGATCAGACGGCACACCGACCTATCACCTCGCCTCGACCGTCGATGATGTCGACTACGGCATCACCCATGTGATTCGGGGGGAGGATCTGCTCTCCTCGACGCCCAAGCACATCCTTCTCGCAGAGGCCATGGATGCAGACCCTGCAACCTATGCGCATCTCTCGTTGTTGATGGGGCCGGACGGCAAGAAGCTGTCGAAGCGCCACGGTGACACCGCAATGAGTGCGTACCGCGAGGCTGGCCTGCTGCCCGAGGCGATCAACAACTATCTCGCCCTCCTCGGCTGGTCACTCGGTGACGACGAAGAGATCGCATCGATCTCCGAGATGATCGGCAAGTTCGATCTGAACTCTGTTTCGAAGAATCCGGCGGTGTTCGACCCCCAGAAGCTCGAGTGGCTCAACGGTGTGTACATCAGAGACATGGACGACGAGGAATTCGTCGGTCGCACGCTTGCGAGTGTCGAGGACGACCTGGGACGAAGCCTCTCCGGGGGAGAACGAGCCCAGTTCGATGCGATCGCTCCGCTTGTGAAGGAGCGGACGAAACTGCTCACCGAGGTTGCGGACCAGGTTCGGTTCCTGTTTTCTGACATTGACGAATATGACGAGAAGAGCTGGGCCAAGGTGATGGACAAGCCGGAGGGTCCTGTCGCTCTCGATGCGGCTGCGTCTGTGCTGTCCGTACTCGAGCCGTGGACGACCGAGGCGATCGAGGGTGCACTCCGTGGCATGCTCGAATCGACCGGTCTCAACGCCCGAAAGGGCTTCCAACCCGTGCGGGTGGCGATCTCAGGTTCAACCGTGAGCCCGCCCCTCTTCGAGTGCCTCGAGATCCTCGGGAAAGTCGAGACCCTGGCTCGCATCGCCCGAGCAAGGTCGGAGATGAAGTAGAGCGTGGCGAACATCGACGCCCAGATCACGTTCCTTCCGAGTGCAGACCTCGAGCTCAGCCGAGCGTTCTACACGGAGATCCTGGGGTTGGAGGTCGTCGTGGATCAGGGGAGTTGTCTGATCTTTGGCGTCACGGACAGCTCCTTTGTGGCCGTGTGTGAACGAGAGGACGCCAGATCTACCCCCGGTGTCATCGTCACCTTCGTCACGGACGATGTTGACGCCTGGTGCGACCGGATTCTCGCCGCGGGCGGGAGGATCGACAACGGACCCGAGCACAGCGACCGGTATGGCATCTACCACGCCTTCCTCAGCGATCCGGACGGCAATCTCCTCGAAATCCAGCGCTTCGACGACCCGACCTGGGCCTCCCACCCCTAACCCCCCACCCCCTCTGAGCGAACCCAGGGTTCTGTTCCACAGATGTGTGGAACCCAGCCCACAGGACGGTGGGCTGTTGTCATTACGCGATGTCGCGACGTATCCTTGCCAACGCCTTCGGGGGTGGTGTAATTGGCAACACTCCGGGTTCTGGTCCCGTCATTGAGGGTTCGAGTCCTTCCCCCCGAGCCAGGCAGACCGTGGTCTGCCTTATGGCCCCGTCGTCTAGAGGCCTAGGACGCCGCCCTCTCAAGGCGGTAGCGTGGGTTCAAATCCCATCGGGGCTACGAAGAGACCTCTCGTGTTGCGGGGGTCATTCTCGCGTGGGGCGGGCGGCGTGTCGCGCTATTCGTTCGTCTGGCAAGGCGGGAGCGAGAGGTCATGTCATCGGGCCACGGGTGTGCGGCTGATGGTGGTGGATTGCACCCAGGTGCCTTGTCACACACCCTTTCTTCCCTAGCATCAGGACGTGTTCGGTCTTGCTTTGTTCGCCGGGTTCATCTTTGCCTATGCGTTGGTTTCCAAGCGTTTGGCGACGACATCGGTCACCGGGCCGATGCTCTTCGTGGTGTTCGGGCTGGT
>QMQC01000351.1 GCA_003648875.1 Actinomycetota bacterium | reverse complement strand
TGCCTCCGCGTTGGATGTGAGCAACCGTTCCATGTGGTGTGTATATGACGGTGAGGGGCATGCCTCTCGCGCCGAACGTGTCCACAGACAGTCCCGACTGGTTTCGGCCGCCTATGTCTCTTGCGATCGGCCACTCGCCCGTTATGCCCCATTTGTCGGCATCCCCACCACCCCTGCCGTTGTCCTGAGAATTGATGCCAACGAAGTGGCAACGGTCTCCGATCTCCCTGCTCACAGCCAGGAACTCAGGAATCTCGCCTTCGCACACCGTGCACCACGATGCAAAGAAGACCGCAACGGTCGGCTCGCCGCCGAAGTCTCCAAGAGCGTATCGACCATCGCCAACGAGGGCAGGAAGATCCCACGCCTCGGCCTCGGTTGAGCCGACATCGGGCTCCGGCCATGTCGCGACGAGAAAGACGGCGACGCTTATCGCAACCACACCGACGATCGCACCGTTGCGCATCAGCCGCTTCTTGTGCGCCTGTCTCTGGCGCGCCTCTCGCTCGGCGCGCTTCTTCCCCTGGTGAGTCTTTGTGTTTCGTGCCATGGACTCCTCAACCCGATCAACGTCACCAGATTCCGTGCGAGGTTGAAAGTGTCGGATTCCTGACAGGCAACAAGGGACATGAGACAGGTTCCACTTCTGACACTCCGTATTCGTCTACGGTTCACAGTGGAGGATTCCATGCGATCGATCGAAACAAACGGTGTGACACTGTCGGTGGATGACCAGGGAGCTGGCGACGCAATCGTCATGCTGCACGGATTCCCTGAGCTCGCATATTCGTGGCGGCACCAGATCCCAGCTCTCGTGGACGCTGGCTACAGAGCGATCTCGTTCGACCAGCGCGGCTACGGATCGTCATCGAAGCCGCGCAACGTCGCCGACTACTCGTTGGGGCATCTCGTCGGAGATGTCATCGGACTCCTCGACCGCCTCGGTATCGACGAGGCCACTGTTGTCGGCCATGATTGGGGGAGCATCGTGGGATGGACAACGGCGATAGTCCATCCAGATCGCATCTCGCGGGTCGTCTCACTCAATGTTCCCTACCGGGGTGCGTGTATCGGGTTCCCTACGACAGATGTCATCAGAGACAAGCTCGCTGATCGCTTTGGCTATGTCCTCATGTTCCAAGAGGAGGGTGTTGCGGAGGCAATGTTCGCCGCCGATCCTGATGCGTGGTTGCGTGGCATATTCTCGATGGTCGCCGGGAACAAGGAATTCCTCACCGATGATGAGTTCGGCGTATTCGCCGATGCCTTCAAAGCCGGTGGAGTTGCCGGTCCCGTCAATTGGTATCGCAACATCGATGCGAACGCTGAGACGTTCGCGCCCTACATCGATGCGCCGGTTTCTCAACCGACGTTGATGCTCGCCGCTGATGGCGATCCTGTGTTGCCCTTGAGCCTGACCGAGGGAATGGATCGATGGGTACCCGAGCTGACCACTCGGGTCATCGAGGGTTCTGGACACTGGACCCAACAGG
This sequence comes from Actinomycetota bacterium, assembly GCA_003648875.1. GTDB lineage: Bacteria > Actinomycetota > Acidimicrobiia > Spongiisociales > UBA5794 > B3-G11. The sequence goes on along the minus strand of QMQC01000351.1, from coordinate 1,030 downwards.
AGCAGCCCAGCGCGGTGAGTGAAGCGATCATCGATTGGCTTGATTGCACATCGTGATTCGCACCGTCCGCGACTGGGTCTTCTCCATTCCGACGGTGATTGCATTCGGCCTCACGCTTGTGGTCTTCGACGTCGCCGGCCGGGTCGCGCTCATCTTCGGCCTCAGGCAATTCGAGTGGGTGATGGCAGGACTTCAGCGCACCCTGCTCGGTGTGTTTCTGATCTCGGGTGTTCGATTCGACATCGAGGGACTCGACCGATTCGAATCGACGGGTGGCTACATCTTCGTGTCGAATCACCAGAGCATGTACGACATACCGATCTTCGGTGGAATCCTCGTCAAGAACTTTCCGAAGTACGTCGCCAAGCGCTCCCTCGCACGGCGTATCCCATCCATCAGCCTCAATCTTCTGCGGGGAGGGAACGCACTGATCGATCGAGGAGACAAGGTTCAAGCGGTGGCGGCGATACACGAGATGGCAATGAACTGCCAGAGCCGCGATGTTTCAGCTGTCATCTTTCCTGAAGGGACCAGATCAAGGGATGGGTCGATCGGGGACTACAGGTCTGCCGGTGTCGTTGCTCTCATGGACGGTGCGCCGGATCTGCAGATCGTCCCCACAGTGATCGACGGTTCATGGAAGGTCTTTGCCAACAACATGTTTCCGATCCCGTTCGGAACCAGGGTCAGGGTCATGTTCGCCGATCCCATATCCAGGGATGCGGAGGAGGATCCTGCGGCCGTGGTCGAGCGATGCCATCGGTGGGCATCACAGGCCCTCGACTCGTGGAACCAGAACTCCGGCACCGCTGCCTGATACGCTGGGATCATGGAAGACGTACGAATCGGATTATTCATCGACTACGAGAACCTGGCCATCGGAGCGAGGGAGGATCTCAACATCGCTTTCGACTTCAGACCCATAGCCAACGCGCTTGCGGAACGAGGCAGGGTTGTGGTGCGAAAGGCATACGCAGACTGGGGACATTTCAACGATGATCGGCAGATGCTCGTTGACAATCACATCGAG
>QMQC01000350.1 GCA_003648875.1 Actinomycetota bacterium | reverse complement strand
TCTCCTCGAAGCGAACAGAGACGCGTTCAGAAACAGCTGTACGGATGTTCTTCCCAACGAAGTCTGCCCGAATCGGCAGCTGTCTGTGAGCTCTGTCGATCAGGACAGCGAGTTGCACCGCTCCAGGACGACCCAGATCGGCAAGGGCGTCGAGTCCGGCCCGAATGGTGCGACCGGTGAAGAGCACGTCGTCCGCGACCACCACAGTCTTGCCGTCGATGTTCTCTGGCATTCTTGTCGGTCCGATTCTCGTTCGAGGTCGTGTGTCCAGGTCGTCGCGATACATACCGATGTCGAGGCTGCCAGCCTCGACATCCCTGCCCTCGATCTCGGAGAGCGCGCTTGCGATCCGATCCGCAAATGGCTTCCCCCGCGTCGGTATGCCCACGATGAGAACATTCGCAATCCCATGATTGCGTTCGACAATCTCGTGAGCGATCCGTTTCGTCACCCTCTCCAGGTCTTCAGCCGACATCACCTTTCGCACGCACTACCTCCGGGTAAAAAAAAACCGCACGCTTATGCGTGCGGCAAAATGGCTTCGTTCATCAATTCCATCCTTGTCGGCCTCGCTGGACCGTGTTAAAGGTATGTCTGTTGTTCGCAACCCTATCAGGTACCGAGCGTTTCAAGGTTCACCGTTCAGTGTCCTCCCCGGTCTGGGACTCATCGTCTCTCGTCGCGACCGCCGAAAGCACTCCGTTGATGAAGGCGCCGCTCTTCGAAGTTGAGAACTTCTTCGCCAACTTGACTGCCTCAGAGATCACAATGCCAATCGAAAGGTCAGTGTTCTCGAGTTCGTAGACGCTGAGCCTGAGGATATTGCGATCCACGATCGGCATCCGTTCGATACGCCACCTCGTTGAAGTATCCGAGATGAGTTCGTCGATTGCCTCACGGTTGCTCCATGTACCCTCAGCAAGTGCACCGGCACGCTTGGAGATCTTGGTGATGTCGATGGCTTCAACCTGAAGGGAGTCTGCTGCATAGAGAGCTCCGAGGGCCTGCTCTCGAGCTTCTGCATGTTTCACGACACGCGCGTGATGTAGTCGCCCGTCCGGGTATCGACCTTGACCACGTCACCCTCGTTGACGAAGAGCGGTGCCTGGACAACTCGCCCTGTCGACAGCGTCACTGGCTTCGTCGCCCCAGAGACGCGATCACCCTTGACACCTGGCTCGGCGAACGTCACCTCGAGCTCGACCGATGCTGGCAACTCGATACCGATCGGAGTTCCCTCGAACATGGCTATCCGCACGACCATGCTCTCTGGCATGAACTCAACGGCATCTCCGACAAGCTCTTCGGACACAGGGATCTGCTCGAAGGTCTCTCCATCCATGAAGTTGAAACCCATGTCGTCCTTGTAGAGATAAGTGAAGTCTCTCCGGTCGATCGTCGCCCTCGGCACATTCTCTCCAGCTCGAAAGGTCTTGTCGAGAACTGCACCAGTACGCACATTCTTCAGCTTCATGCGTACAAATGCCTTGCCCTTGCCAGGCTTCACATGCTGATAGTCGACGACAGCGAATAGACCCTCTGGCAGGTTCAGAGCCATGCCAGGCTTCACATCGTTGGTCGAGATCATCTGTCGGTTCCTCCATCATCCGGATCGGTTGTGATCAGGCGAGGCCGATCCCCTCGAATGCAGCTCGAACGGTAGCGTCGTTCGCGTGTACCAGCTCTGGGATACCGAAGTCCTGAAGGAGAACCATTCGGAGACCCTCGGAGTCACGTTTCTTGTCTCTGTCCATCTGGGCACGGACGGCTCCTGCATCCGCGTCTGATGCCGAGATCGGTAGCCCAACCTCTCTGAGGACGGCGCGTTGACGTTCCTCGCCGGTGAAGTCGAACATCGCGCGCGAAGCGGCACCTGCGGCGACCGTCCCGATGGACACGGACTCAGCGTGGCTTCTTCCGGTTGTCGTCTCGATGGCATGGCCGACGGTATGCCCATAGTTCAAGATGGCGCGCCTGCCACGCTCCTTGAAGTCGTCGTTCACCACGGCGACTTTGACGGCAACCGACCTGTTGACTATCTCATCGAGATCTACGTCGAGGCCATCACGCTCGTATGCCTCAACGATCGCCAGGTCCTCGATGAAACCGGTCTTCAGTGCTTCCGCCGCGCCTTCTCGCTTGAGCTCAAGCGGTAGCTGGTCGATGATATCGATGTCGATCAGCACCGCCTCCGGGTGGGCGAACACGCCCGCGAGGTTCTTACCGCCGACATTGACCCCTGTCTTGCCGCCGATCGCGGCGTCAACAGCAGCTATGAGGGTCGTCGCGACGTACATGACAGGTACGCCTCTGAGGTAGGTGCCGCCGACAAATCCTGCGACATCGGTCAGCGCACCACCTCCAACTCCTACGATCAGATCGTCCCTCGTGAATCCGCCGCCATTGAGGAAGTCGTACACGTCCTCGACAACGCCGAGCTGCTGGGCCTCCTCGCCGTCCGGCACGGTGTACAGCTCGGCCTCCATGCCTGCCGTGGCCAACAACGATACGTATGAAGCTGCGAGCGTCT
>QMQC01000349.1 GCA_003648875.1 Actinomycetota bacterium | reverse complement strand
TGACAACGATTCAGGGGCAGTGGGGGACGCAGCCATCGACGGGAATCGAAACTGACGGTTCTCGGACACTGATACCGACCGGAATACCCCCGCATCAACCTTGTCGATCAGGGGGTCGGGAATGCAGTGCATGTGCACATCGACAACAGGACGCTGAGTCGATCCTGACCGACCGATCGTGTCCGTCATGATGACGTCGTGCGGAGAGCCAACAACACGCGCTCTGGCGTGATCGGAAGCTCCGTAAACCGAATACCTGTGCAGTCATGCACCGCCGCAGCTATAGCGGGCCCGATCGCCATGACCCCCCCTTCAGCAAGGCCCTTCGAACCGTGGGGACCGGGTCCGTCGCCATTCTCGACGAACAGGCTCTCCATGTGCGGCGCATCAAGAACGGTCGGAATCCGATAGTCGAGCGAACTGCCGTTCAGTAAGCGACCAGTCGATGGATCAAGCATGAGTTCCTCCGACGTAGCGAGCCCTAGACCCATGATGACACCACCTTCGTCGAGACCAGCCGCCCTTCGAGGGTTGAGGACCTTTCCGGCGTCTGTCCCGTGCACGATCCTGTGAATGATCAGCGCCCCGGTACCCCGATCGATCTCCAACTCCACGGCGGTCGCGACCACTTCATAGAAAGGGGTCGGTCCCGCGAGTACGTGAGAGGGGTCCTTCGAACCACTGAAGGAACCGATCCCAGTCAGTTCGCCCATCCCTGGACCAAACCGATCCTCGATCATGAGCGCTATTGACCTGTCGCCGTTCGACTCGACCTCTCCACCATCACCCCATGTGCTCGTTATCTCACCGAGTTGTTCGATGATGTCGTCGCACGCCGCAACTACCGCGTTCCCCATGTGCACCAGGGATCGACTGGACGCCGTCAACGCGTCAAATGGGACAACAGACGTGTCGGCCGCAACGACCGCCACGTAGTCTGGATTCACGCCGAGCCGATCCGCTGCCAGTCTCCCGAGCGTGGCGTGGGTGCCCTGGCCCATTTCGGTTGTTCCTACATAGAGGGCGACACTTCCGTCCGCTGAAACAACGACTCTCGCAATCGACGTAGTCCCCGGAATACAGGATTTGAGACCGAGTGCGATTCCGCGGCCTCTCCCCTTCCTCTTCGGCTCTGCCCACTCCATCGCGCTCGCCGTCTCACGCAGTAGTTGCGCCCAGTCGCCATCGACTGGCTTTTCACCGGGAATGGGGTGATCCTTCGGAAGGAGATTCAAGAGCCGGAACTCCACCGGATCCATTCCGAGTCGGTTCGCTGCGATATCCATCTGGGACTCAAGCGCAAACACGGCGTGCGGTGCTCCGAAGCCTCGGAACGCGGTGGTCGGTGGTGTCGTGGTGAACAACCCCCGAGCGGTCACTCGGACCGCATCAGCTCGATACGGTGTCACGGCATGCAGCCCGGTCTTGGCTACAACTCTTGCGCTGATATCCGTATAGGCGCCCACGAGGAAGTCCGCGTCCATCTCATGGAACACGACGCGGCCGTCTGCAGCGACACCGGTCCTCATGCGGATATGGGCTGACTCCCGCTGAGCCAGCAGGAATGCCTCCTCCGCTGTGATCCGGATACGCACCGGTCGTCCCATCTTGAGGGACAAAGCAGCGGCAAGGGGCTCCATCTTCGGGTAGCCCTTGGACCCGAAGCTACCGCCGAGTTCGGTGCCGATCACGCGTACAAGCGACATCGGGAGATCGAGCGCTGAGCTCAGAACACGACGAAGCAAGAACGGATGCTGCACGGGAGACCAGACGGTCAGTCCGTCGCCCTCGGGCATCGCTAGGACCGCGGGGACCTCCATCGCGAAGTGGTGAGCGAAGGGGATCCGATAGGTGCCCTCAATGACGACAGCTGCATCGCGTTCGCTCGTCACAAGATCGCCATGTTCGAACGTCCAGGATCCCATGATGTTCGAGTCGACCCACTCCGCTTGTGAATCCGGGCGTTCTGCGTGGAGTGGTGCCGCTGCGAGGGCAGCGTCCCGCGACATCACCGGTTCCCGCTCTGTGAACGACACATCTACCCTGCCCGCCGCTATGCGAGAACCCCTTTCCGTCTCGGCCAGGACCACAGCTACGGGCTCACCCTCGTACCGGGTCGCGCCGATGGCCAGCATTGGTTGATCCATGACCTGCGGGCCAAACCGGGGAATCGATCCGTCGATCATTAGGTCATCTGCTGTCAGGACCGCGAGAACACCTGGGACGCTCAACGCTTCGGACACGTCATTGACGGTGAAGGCTGCCCTAGGACTTGGGATTCTCACCATCGTCGCGTGGAGCATCCCCTCGACGGGCATGTCGGCCAGAAATGTGGTTCGACCCGTTACGCGGTCCTCGACGCTACTCATGCCGAGTCGCTTCCTTCGATGCAGCTTCCGAGTTGTGACCGTTGCAGCCTTCCGGACACGAGGAGCGGCGGACCGTCTCAAGGGCCTCCACGATGAAGCCATAACCTGTGCACCTGCAATAGTTCCCTTCGATTGCCGCCCTGATCTCGATGTCGGTCGGATGGG
>QMQC01000348.1 GCA_003648875.1 Actinomycetota bacterium | reverse complement strand
GCCAAGAGGGCAGCTTGAAGACTCGACAGCACCGAAGTAAAGAACCACACGGCTGTTGAAGTCGATCACAGGCGGCGTACCAACCAACCCCAATCCGTGCCACAGATCGGCAAAGGCTGCTGCGTCGCCGGCAAGACCCGTTGTGTAGATGTCACCGACCTGTGCCCCTTCAACAAGCACGATCACGGGCAACGCTGTGATCTCGCCCGAAGCCAGCTCGGTAGGAATCGTTGGGGCCTGGCCGTCATAGGAATCGCACGACGCCGCTGTGTCGATGAACCACGTGTCGCTGCTGTCAGGTCGCCGAAGCTCGATCACACCAACAGGATCGTCCGAAGTTCCCGCAATCCAAATATCGGATCGGTCCTCGGCTCTCAACAGCGCCACATCAAGCCCAGCCGCCTCAGCGGCAGCATCAAGTGCCGCATCGAGAGTGTCATAGCCCTCAGGGCCAGCGGCATAGGCGGTACCGCCAGCGACACAGCGCTCAACAACCAATCCAGGTACAGGGGCAGCGGGTGGTTCGGCGCTCGATGTTCCGTCCGCGCCAGAACGTTCGCCGCTCAGACCCTCTGCACACGAAACAAGCACGACCGCAAAAACCGCGACGACCGCAACCAACCGCATAGCTCTCCCCAACCTGTAGATGACAACACTACGACGCTCGCATCGCATCGCAGGTTCCTCACATTCCGAGACAGAAGATCGCTCACTGCCAAATGTCGGAGCGCCATCGTTCGGAATGAGAGTGCGAAAACGCCACTCTCATTCCGTGAGGAATTGACGTGTCACTCCTCGTGACGTCTTTGGCTGGTACGAACCGTATCTGGCTTCTCACGGCTGGGACTTCATTGCGACCGGCGCCACCAAGCGAACAAACCGATGGTCATGAGAACGGTGGCCAAGCTGATGCTGAGAGCTAGAGATGGAAAGCGCCCCTCGTTCACCTGTTCGGGATCAGGGACGTCAGATTGTTGGCGAGGAACAGGGGGCGGTATGTCTCCGGTAGCCGCCACCGTGGTTGTCACAACTCCGGTACCGTTGTCGATGAGTTCCTTGGCGTCCGGGTTGATGGCATCGAGCGCTGGAGTGGTGCGTTGGGTGAGCGTACAGATGTTGTCCCGGAACGGCGGCTGAGTGTTGAAAGGAAACACGACGTACGTCCCGAAGGTGAATGTGCGGTCAACGGATGTGAATAGGTTCGGGTCATCAGGGTTGTCGGGGCTTCCATGGACCGTGACGACGTCTGGCAGCTGTGGACCTTTCCACACCGACTCAATCTCCATTTTCGCCGTCCGGTCGTTGTTGGTCAGTTCAACAACGACGCCGATGAACACGATGTCGGCTTCAGCGAACCCTGTCTCGAGGTCTGGTGGCTCAGGGCACGACGCGAGCGCCGACTGGGCTCCAATGGCAACGATGGTGACGATCAGCATCAAGACAAGGAACAGCCGCGCAGCGATCGTACAGCGACGATGGGCCGGCATCTCAAAGCTCAACATTGGACTGTTCCTCCTGTACTATGACGCCGCGGCAACAGCCGAAGTTCCCCAGGTGCTCTCCTGAGTATCGCCCCCATATGGGAGCGAGGAAGATCGTGACCGAGCGCGGGACGGCTTCGGCGACTAGGACTCGCTGAGACGCTGGCCCTCAGCATGTCCGATCCAATACCGGACCTAGAACCGATGCCTCTGTCCGCAGACGACCGTGAATCCTCTCACCCAGCCGTATTTGCATGGTTATGTGTCGCTAACGCTCGCAGGTCTGAAGACGGATGATTTCGAGGGATGCTTTGGCATCCTCAGGTGTGGGAAGTGTCCCGCCGGCACGGGCCGAGTACTGGGCGTCCTCGGTGATGTATTGCTCGGCAAGGCCGAGTAGGTCGCTGTCGGCTGCACAGATTGTGTCCAGTCGGGCGCTCCACACGTCCTCGTCTGTCTGGTTCAGGCCGAGCTGGTTGAGCCACACGCTTGCAGCAGCTGAGAGGTCCTGATAACGCCAGTTTGAGGAATCGAACATGTCTGGGGAGGTTGGTGTGAGACTCTCGGCGATGGCGATCACGGTGTCACGTGGAAGTTGCTCCGATATCAACTCGGTGACGATGTTCATACCTTCGTCGATCAGCACGCTGATCACCGTCTCAGTTGCCTCGTACGCGGAGTTGAGTCCTTCGATCACGAGTGCAGGTCTTCCTCGAACGAATGTCTCGCCAACGACGAGCTGTGGATCGCTGTCGCGGAGAGCCGCTGCGTACTCGGCGAGATCAAAGAGCGTGCCCTCGTCGGCTTCAGGATCGTTTACCTGATCAGTTCGGTCCACGATGACGATCTCGACAATCATCTCGCCACCCTCCCTGTTCCCAACCTCGGAGAACGACAGACCTTCCTCGTGATAGACCTGTTGCGTGAGATTGCCACTTGAAGTGACCTCTGCGCGGACAAGTACAAGGTCGTCCGGTATGAATTCGGGCATCATGAAGATCGTTGCTTCAGACGACAGGCTGGCAGAATCTGTTCCAGGTGTTGAGTCGTGGGT
>QMQC01000347.1 GCA_003648875.1 Actinomycetota bacterium | reverse complement strand
TCTTCAGGTCCCTCGGTAATGAGTTACTGTTGCCGCCCTGTGTACAGCGACCGGTTGGAGAGAGAGCGATGAGCTGGGGAGTGCATTCTGAGGTTGGCAGGCTCCGCACTGTGATGGTGCACCGGCCGGGCCTCGAACATCGCAGGCTCACCCCGGCGAACATGGCCGATCTCCTGTTCGACGACGACATCTGGGTGGACAAGGCGGAACAGGAGCATGACGCGTTCACCGAAGTGATGCAGGATCGTGGCATCACCGTCCTCTATGCACAGGAACTGTTCTCTGAAGCACTCATCCATGAAGATGCGAAGCGCTGGGTGCTTCATCACATGCTGAACGAGCGGATGATCGGGGTAGCTGCATCATCCCATGCGTCTGAGGTTGTCGATGCGATGTCCACCGAGGAGATCGCCGAGTTTCTCATCAGCGGCGTTGTGCCAAAGGAGCTCGGCATTGCAGGCGTTGAACTCTTCTACGAGTCGGTTGATCCCACATCCCTGACACTCGCTCCGCTTCCGAACTTCATCTTCCAGCGGGATCCTTCATCTTGGATCTATGGCGGTGTGACGATCAATCCGATGGCGATGCCTGCACGCAGATACGAATCGATGATCTCAGAAGTCATCTACCGATTCCACCCGATTTTCAATGAGCAGGGGCCGGTAAACGTCTGGTTCGGGGGATCGGAGCAGGACTGGGGCCATGCCCACATCGAAGGCGGCGACGTCGAGGTGCTTGGCAACGGCGCAGTGATGGTTGGGCTGTCCGAGAGGACATCGCACCAGGCGGTTTCGATCCTTGCTAGAAGGCTCTTTGCTGCTGGAGCCGCAGACAAGGTACTGGCGGTGGCGCTTCCGAAGGTTCGGTCGTTCATGCACCTCGATACAGTGATAACGATGGTCGACCGCGATGCCGTGACGGCATACGGCGCCGTGATCGACGAGGCCCGTGTCTGGCTCATTCGACCGGGGGATGCCGAAGAGGATCTCAATATCGAAGAGCAAACGAATGGGCTCGTCGCGGCGGTTGGGGATGCGCTCGGCATCGAAGAACTGAGAGTGATCGGGACAGGGGGCGATGAGCTGGCAGCCGCCCGTGAACAGTGGGATGACGGGAACAACGTCGTTGCCCTCGAGCCCGGGGTGGTGGTTGCCTACGAGCGCAACACGTTCACAAACCAACGGTTGCGTGAGGAAGGCATCGAAGTGATCGAGATCCAGGGATCCGAACTCGGGCGCGGCAGAGGCGGAGGCCACTGTCTGACATGTCCGCTCGAACGTGACGCATAGAAGGAGAAACCATGACACCTGATCTATCCGGGAGGAGCTTCCTCAAGGTCATCGACTACGAACCCTTCGAGCTCAGACACCTCCTCGATCGTGCTGGGACGCTCAAGACCGACAAGTCTGCCGGCACCGAGCGTCGAATGCTCTCAGGGAAGAACATCGCGCTGATCTTTGAGAAGACATCGACGAGGACCAGGGCAGCCTTCGAAGTTGCCGCCTATGACCAGGGCGCTCATGTCACGTACCTCGATCCGAGCGGGAGCCAGATGGGCCACAAGGAATCCACAGCGGATACCGCTCGGGTTCTCGGACGCATGTATGACGCAATCGAATATCGCGGGAGCGCACAGTCGAACGTCGAAACCCTCGCCGAGTACGCCGGTGTGCCCGTGTACAACGGACTCACGAACGAGTGGCACCCGACCCAGATGCTTGCCGACTTCCTCACGATGGACGAGCACTCCGGCAAACCATTGCGAGAGACGACCTTTGCATTCCTGGGTGATGGCAGGTACAACATGGGCAGGTCCCTGCTCGTGATGGGTGCTCTCATGGGCTGTGATGTCAGGATGATCGGACCGGCTGATCTCGCGCCTCCGGCGGATGTCATCGCTATCGCCGAAGGTATCGCCACCCAGACGGGTGCAAGGATCACGATCACGGATGACCCTCAGGCCGTTGCAGGGGCTGACTTCATCCACACAGATGTGTGGGTTTCGATGGGTGAGCCGAAGGACGTTTGGCTATCCAGGGTCGATGAGCTGCGCGCCTATCAGGTCAACGGCGAACTGATGGCGGCGACAGGCAACGACGATGTGCTCTTTATGCACTGTCTCCCTGCATTCCACGACTCCAACACAGTGCTCGGTGGCGAGATCATGGGTGAAACCGCCATGCAGGACGGTCTCGAAGTCACCCATGACGTCTTCGAGTCAAGTTCGAGCATCGTCTTCGACCAAGCCGAAAACCGCATGCACACGATCAAAGCGGTCCTTGTCGAAACCCTCGGATAGCCGCATTCTTTGTCTCTCCCCTCCGCGGGAGAGACGCGCACCGTAGGTGCGCAGAGAGGGGGGTTCTTGGTCTCTCCCCTCCGCGGTGTCCTGTCGCGTTGGGTTGCGACACGTAGGTCAGTGGTGCACCCTTTCGGTTGGTGTGTATCGACCGAAGGGAGCACAGCTGATGAGTGCCCATGATGACTTGGTCGCGTATAGGAAGCAGATTGTTGCGTTGATTGAAGCGTCGCCGAACAG
>QMQC01000346.1 GCA_003648875.1 Actinomycetota bacterium | reverse complement strand
GTCCGTCCCGATCTGGTATCTCATCGCCAACCCCAAGCGCGCCAGGATCATTGCCTAGCCGATCGCCCAAGTCCGCGTCCTCCCTTCAGGGAGGACAAACGAGCGAAGCGAGTTAGGGGGGAGTGCGAGCCTGCGAGCGTTGCGGGGCTGGTCTCGCGGTGGTTCTCGCGTACCGGGTCGCGATCCCCCCTAGATCCTCGCGGACGCTCGTTTTTCGTCCATGACTGCCCACACAACCAGAGCGAGTCCAGCGACCAGCGCTCCCGCATAGAGCCACAGGGGGCCTCCTGAGAGGGAGATCCGCATCGGCTCGGTAGTCAGCCGAACCGCTCCCGCGGCTGCCAGGGCGAGACCGGCGGGTACCCCGAGGGGTGGTCGTCCCCTCTGTTTCCAGAGCGCAATTCCGATGCCTGCAACCGCGAAGAGGGCGGCTGCGTACAGTTCGATCGGGTGGCGTGTGATGTCGCTCCCCGAAGCTGTCTGTGCCCATGGAAGCTCAGATACGGTGCCGAGCCACGATCCCGTGATGAGAGTTCCTGCATGCCAACCTGCGAGGCCGGCAAGGACGGATGGGGCAATCGCATCGGCGGATTCAAGGAGAGATCTCCTTGCGAGGAAGCCGAAGGTCAACAATGCTGCGATGGACGCTCCGACTGTCGACACGCCGCTGCGCACGAGGATGATCTGAGCCGGGTCGGTGAACGGGTTGATTCCGGTCTGCGCCATGGCGAACAGCCGACCCGCTAGCAGTCCGACAGCTCCTGCGGTGAGGCCAGTATCCCAGAGGTCCAGTGCGCACCCTGCAGCATTGCCCCGCCTCGCTTCCCACCGCAGCATCAACCAGAACCCGGCGACGCCCACCGCGGCTTGCCCGAGCAGGGTGAATTCCATCAGCGTTGTATCTCGTCGAGGTAGAAGGCGAGAGTTGGTTCGTCGATGATGCCGCTATGGGTCATGACAAGCTCTGCCTCTTGGTTGTAGAAGAACGTGATGGGCACGCCCCGACCGCCACCCATCTCGATGGGTACGGTCCCAGAACGGTCCGCATAGTGGGTCATCGATGCCTCTTGGTAGTACTCGGCGATGAAGGCTGCGGCGTCGTGAGGATTGTCGCGTACGTTGAGGGCGATGAAGTGGACGTTCTCCCTGGTCGCTGCAGCTGTGGCGAGGAGTGGTGCCTCGGATCGACAGGGCAGGCACCATGACGCCCATACGTTGACGACGATTGGTCGATCGCTTGTCGCGACCATTGCTATGAGCTCATCGTAGGTGATGGGATCTGGTGCATCACCCGGCGCTACTGCGGATGCGTTGGAGCAAGCTGCCGTTGCGAGGGCGACTCCGACGATGAGTGAAAGAACGCGTTTCTGCATCGCCCGAGGGTAGGCACCCAGGGGCTCAAGGTGTCCGGGGCAGAGTCTCGGCTGTTCCTTGTCGGAGTGCGTTGATGAGTCTGTCGTTCTCGTCAGGGGCCCTGACGGTGAACCGCAAGAAGTGCACGAGGGGATGATCGTCAGGGAAACGGCGAACGACGAGTCCTTCTGTCAGCAACACCTCGGCGATCTGGGGTGCTTGAGACCCGAAGTCGCAGAGGAGGAAGTTGGCCGACGATGGCCGAGGGTCGATGCCGAGGCTTGACAGAGAATCGGAGAGGCGGGTTCGTTCCTTCACTAGTCCCTCAACGTGTCGCTGCATGCGCTTGGGCTCAGACAACGCCACTGAGGCGAGCGCCGCAGACATGGAGGAGATGCTGCCCGGTGGACGTACCGAGTCGAGCCGATCAGCGAGGTTCGGTACGCTTACCGAGAATCCGACCCTGAGTCCGGCGAGGCCGAACGCCTTTGACATCGTGTAGGCAACGATGAGGTTGTCATAGGCCTCGATCCATGGTGCCCAATCATCACCGGAGAATTCGGCATACGCAGCATCGATGACGACGACGCCTCTGGTCTGCTCGATGATCGAGGAGATCGTGTCGTCAGGGATCCGGTCTCCTGTGGGATTGTTCGGGATGCAGAGCCAGGTGACGTCGGATGTCTGGGCTGCCTCACCGAATGCCTCGAACGGATACTCGAAGTCTTCCCCGTAGCTGACCGCGATGAACTCGGCCTGTCGCTGAGCAGATGCGATCTCATACAGCGGGTAGGTTGGGGTGACGGCGGTTGCTCGCAGTCCCTTCCCAAGAAACGCTCGTCCGACGAGGCCAATGATCTCGTCGATTCCTGCCCCGGGGACAACCATGTCGTCGGTGATGCCGAGGTAGCCGGCAGCGGCATCGCGGATCTCGCTGTATGACGCACCCGGGTACTCGTTGAGGCTTTGAGCCATAGGAGCGACGATGGATGGAGCCCAGTCGGTGGAGAAGGGAGACGTGTTGTGGTCGAAGCGAACGATGTCGCGTATGTCGAGGTTGAAGCGCTTCGCGATCTCAGCGCTCGTCGGTTGCCACCGATACCTTGGCGCAGCCACCGTGAATCCTCCCATCGGCATCGGACGAGACTGACGTGAACGTGCGGCCCTCCCGCACGTCCGAGTGTTTTGATCCTAGACGGTTC
>QMQC01000345.1 GCA_003648875.1 Actinomycetota bacterium | reverse complement strand
GCGGCAGCCGCCCTCGACATCCCGATCGACGACCTCGGGCCGGTCTCACTCCAGAGCACGAAACCGATCAAGATCAGTACCACATGCACCGTGTTCGCTGAGTCTGAGGTGCTCGCATGGATCGGAAAGGGCAAGAAGATCGAGGACATCCTGTGGGGTGTCCACAAGTCGATCGCAGCCCGGTCTGCCGGACTCATGCGCCGGGTCGGTATCAACGATGAGGTCACGTTCACCGGTGGCGTGACGCGCAACTTGGGAATGGTCAAGGCGCTCGGGGATCGCATCGACAAACCCCTGAACATAAGCGAAGACTGCCACTACATGGGTGCGCTCGGCGCCGCATTGTTCGCTCTCGACAACGTGAAGGCCGGGCGAACTCCAGTTGGCAGTTCGGCGGGGGTGACGTCGTGATCATCACAGCAGGACTGGACGTCGGATCCACATACACGAAGGCAGTCATCCAGGCGGAAGACGGCGAGATCCTCGGCAAGGCATACGGCCCGACGGGGTTCCGACTCCGCGAGGTGGCACGCTCGATGTACGACGAGGCGCTCGAGGATGCGGGCCTCCACGAGAAGGACATCGACTATTTGATCGCAACCGGCTCAGGACGGCACCAGGTAGATTTCAAGGATCTGCATGTGACGGACCTCACCGCTAGCGCACGTGGTGCCTGTTTCCTCTTCCCCGACACTCGCACGATCCTCGACATCGGTGGTCAAACGATGAAGGCGAGCAGGGTGGATAAATCCGCACAGGTTCAGTCATTCAGGCTCAACGACAAGTGTGCTGCAGGCACGGGCGCCTTCTTGGAGAAGACAGCGAGGTACATGGGCTACAGCACCCAGGAGATCGGCGCGCTGATGACAATATCGAAAGATCCCGTTCCGATCTCGGGCGTGTGTGCGGTCTTTGCAGAGTCCGAGGTCATCAACCATCTCTCGATCGGCACGTCGCCTGCAGACATCATGCAGGGCGCCATCGAGTCGCTCACAGGTCGATCTGTGCAGCTCATGAAGCGAGTGAGAGCTGAGCCGGAGTACACACTCATCGGAGGGATCCTCAGGTTCGAGACGATGGGTAGGTCGGTGAGTGAGGTGCTCGATGCCGAGGTCAACGTACCTGATGGAGAGATGGTCCAGTACGTGTCTGCACTGGGTTGTGCGATCCTTGCTCGTCGGCGGTTGGATAGGCTTCGCTCTGAAGGCAATCTCGAGGCAGCGGTTTCGGCGTGACCACCGCGGAGGAGACCGAGCCCGTCTATTGCTCTGAGGGAATCCAGATCCTCAGGGCGCCCGACCTCGTTGAGGGCGGGTGGGCGCAACGCACAGTCACAGACCCATCTCGGATCGGGGAACTCGAGGAGCTGTACACCAGCCTCGGTTTCGAGACGACGACTGCAGGGCTTGACCCTTCGAGCTTCGGCGAGGCATGCACGACATGCGCGATCACGGCCTGCTCAACCTATGTAGCCCTCTTCACCCGTAAACCCGCGGCGGGCTGAAGGTTCAGGCGTTCTTCCAAACCGGAGGGCGCTTCTCGATGAATGCCCTGATTCCCTCCACACCGTCGTGTGTGGTGAGTAATTCCTCGAGATAGAGGCTCTCGGCCCGATCAAGGCGTCGATCGAACTCAGCGCGTCCGGGTTCTCTGATCGCTTTGGTCGCTATCCGAAGTGACAGGGCCGATCGAGGAACGAAGTACTTCTGTACGAATGTGTTGATCACTTCGTCGAGATCCCCGTGTTCGGCCACGACGTTGACGATGCCCATGTCTTTCGCCTCTTCGGGCGTCAGAGCACGCCCCGTGAGCAATACGTCTTCAGCAACCCTGCGACTCAGCAGAGCGGTCGCCGCGGGGGGAAGGACACCGAGTTGGATCTCTGGGCAGGCGAATCTCGCAGCTTCATCTGCGATCACGATCCCACAGGCGAGGATGAGCTCAAGCCCTCCACCAAGGCAGCTGCCCTGTACGCCTGCGAGTGTTGGGTAGGGGAAATCCATCAGGGCACGGATCACCGCACCAAGCCCAGCGATCATCTCGGGCGCCTTCTCAGGTAGATGTTCCTCGACACTGGCTCCGAACGAGAAGTGTTCCCCTGCCCCACGAAGTACCAGGACCTTGGCGTCACTCGCCTTCGAGGCAGACCCGATGGCTTCGAGGAGTTGGCGACACAGAGCTATGTCGACAACGTTCCCCGGCGGCTTGTCGATCGTGATCGTGTGGACGGCCCCATCGGGGGAGACCTCGTGATGGACCCAACTCTCGGTCATGCCTCTTCCTTGTATTGCGGTGACACTGCCTCGATGAGATCGTCGCCCCATGTCTCACCCTCGGCGAGCCTCCGTCTGACATCAATGAAGTCGACCTCCCTCCCAACCTCTCGGGAACCCCGGTGGAAGGCCTGGAAGCCGGCCTTGGCCTCTGTCATCATGTTGAGCGAGAGCCATGCCCTGTTCGATTCCTTGTTCATGTCCCAATGCTCGAGCTTCTTCTTGCGAACAGAGTCTGTTGTCTTGAGGGTGCAATCAGGCATCGTGTACAAGATCTTTGTGAG
>QMQC01000344.1 GCA_003648875.1 Actinomycetota bacterium | reverse complement strand
GGAACTGCTTGTGGATGTGCGCCGACAGGTCCACGAAGACGGGCCGCTGACCGTGAGAGACCTCGATGCGCCGAAACACAAGAACGACTCATGGTGGGGATACGGACCGGGCAAGATCGCATTGGAAGTGCTATTCGCCAACGGGGAGATCTCTGCGCTGCGTACGGAGAACTTCACCAGACTCTACGACGCCCCGAAACGCATGATCGACTCAGCCCACCTTGGGGCGCCTCCACTCTCCAGGGAGCAGGCGTATCGTGTTTTGCTCCGCGAAGCCGTTGTACACCACGGCATTGGCACGGTGCACGACATCGCTGATTACTTCAGGCTCAATGTCCGACGTTCGGTCCCGATTCTCTCCGC
Organism: Actinomycetota bacterium; assembly: GCA_003648875.1. Classification (GTDB taxonomy): domain Bacteria; phylum Actinomycetota; class Acidimicrobiia; order Spongiisociales; family UBA5794; genus B3-G11. Next base: position 2,206 of record QMQC01000344.1, on the reverse strand, counting down.
AATGGCTGCCGCTGGAGAGATCGAAGAAGTCGCGATTAGCGGATGGAGAGGTCCCGTGTACATGGATCCCGAGGCTGTGAGGCCACGGAGGATCGAGGGCGCCACCTTGCTCAGCCCATTCGATCCGATCACGTGGTACCGCGAGAGGGCTGCCAGGCTCTTCAACTTCGAGTACCGCATCGAGATATACGTCCCGGAGCCACAGCGGGTGTATGGCTACTACGTGTTGCCCTTCATGCTTGACGGCGAACTGGTCGGCCGCGTTGACGTCAAGGCCGATCGAAAGAGAGGTGTCCTGCTCGTCCGATCGGCATGGCGTGAAGAGGGAACTGATCCCTCACGTGTCGCGGCAGCCATGGCTGGGGAGCTCAGGACCTTTGCCGGGTGGCTTCAGCTCGGCGAGGTCGAGGTGGGGGAGAAAGGGAACCTCGCACTCGAGCTGAGCCAACGGATCTGAATGTCACCCCACGTTGATCGCGAGCACGGTTTGGCCATCAGGGACATCGAAGTGGTGGGTCGCGCCTGAACGCCAATCGACGAATGTGAGGCCCTTTGAGTTGTCGGACCTGAGAATGAAGAACGCTGCGTCCGATGTGAACTGATAGGGCGATGCGTTGCCCTCGAGATGAACGATTCGAGGTGCGCCCCGATTTGGTCCGACAACGGTCAGTGTGGTACCAGTCTCACGATATGTTGCAGCTGCAAATATGTCGTTGCTCGTGGATGCCACGACTTCGGTCTCGATCGCTCGGTTGTTGATACCGAAGTCTGCGATGGAAGTTGCTTCCCCTGTCCTCCGATCGATGAGATACCACCTCGGACCATCTGCTGTGTATCGGACCTGGGGCACGAACCCTGGCGACGCGGTTTGTGCCCACCCGTCCTCGCTCCAAAGTTCAGTGCCGTCGGCATCGAGGGCGACGGTCTGGTCGCCCATCTGCAGGATGAATCCGTCGTTGTCCCAGCGAACGATCTGTGGAAGCTCATCGAATTCGAGCAGGAGGGTGGACTTCTCGAGGCTCTTGGTCAACAGATCGACCACAACGGTGCCGAGTGCGAAGAGGTCGTCCGCCTCGCGGACATAGGCGAGCCTGGCCACCTCGGTGGCATGCCAGGCGGTCGACCAGACATTTCGAACGTGTGGAGCGGTGTCGATGGCCGATGGTGTGCCGATCCACACATCCCATGGTCCGTCGTTGCGAGTTCCGGCCCCACGCGCAGCCACGAATCGACCGGCTGTGTCGAACGCGGCGCCAACCCAGAACGTTTCTCCGGGAGTCATCATCGCGGACGCCTTGGGCACTCGGAACGTGGGATCCCAGATGAAGGTCCAAATGGCCTCTCCGTCTGTCGTCATGAGTGTCAGCCGGTCGGTTATCCCGGGGATCGTCTCTTCGAGGGTCGGAGGCAGAACCTCTGTAGCTTCCAGTTCTGGGTCCGGGACGGTTGTGATGGAGAAGACCAGCGGATCAGTGCCAGGCGCGTCCTGAAACTCCACTGCACCGAATAGCGCGACAGTGCTGACCAACACCACGACGGCAACGACGGATACGGCGAGAGGTATCCAGGGTTGGCGGTGTCTGATGGCGGGCGCACGCCGTGGCGTGCCTACTGTCGGCAGCGGCACGCCATCGTCATTCTCGATCGGAATCGGACGAACCCGCTGTCCGTCCTCCCATGCTTCCATTGGGAAGACAGTAGACAGTTCGCTGGCGCTCGCTTTCGGGTCGCTTCGCCTGCCGCTGCGCTCCCCATCCGAAACTCGAAATCCGAAATCCGAAGTCCGAAATCCGCTGGAGCGGATAGCGGATAGCGGATAGCGGAAGGCGGATAGCGGATAGCGGAAGCCGGTGGCATCCGTCGTCCGTGATTCGTATACCGTGCAGGTCATGAAGGAATCGAACTCCAAGTCGGAGATGCGTGCGTGGGCGAAAACGGTTGATCGGGCCGATCTTTCGATGCGGGTCAATCGTGTGTTGATCGACTGGGCTCCTCTACACGGGACGGTGCTCTCGTATCTCGCGATGTCTGACGAGGTCGACCTCAACACGGTCCATGGTCTCGGTAGGTGCCGTATCGTCATCACGCGCACACCCGAGAAGGGGGCGCTCTCGTTGCATGAGTACGAGAGAGGTCGTCTCGAGACTCATCCGCTCGGCTTCGAACAACCACGTAGCCGCGCTCCGCATGTTCCTTTCGATGAGAT
>QMQC01000343.1 GCA_003648875.1 Actinomycetota bacterium | reverse complement strand
CCCGATGCCCCGACTGCTCCGATCCATGCAATGACAGGACGTTCGTCTTCATTGCGGAACTGTCGCAGTGCCTCATAGATCGCCTGAGAGGCAGCAGCGCCACCGCCAGGCGAGCGAATCTCGATCAAGAATCCACGGACGGACCTGTCATCAGCAAACCGCCCGAGCCGGGTAACAAACTGACGCTCTGATTCAATCACCCCGGTAATGGGAATCACGGCGATGCGTCCACCAAGTGCAATAGACGGTGCTGAGCCAAGCATGAGACGCAGCGACACATATACCCCGGATGCAAACAGAATCAGGATGAGTGCAATGGCCAAAAAGCCTGTTCGTCGCTTCACTGCCAGTAGCCTCGTTACTCAAACGGATTGGTCCCGGTGCGACAGCCGATACACCCCTAAGCTACTCTGGATGTAGAATCGCTGTCAACCGGTTGGCACTGCGCGAGTTGCAGACATTAGCTCAATAAACTGGTCGAACAGATATCGGCTGTCATGCGGACCGGGAGCTGCTTCCGGGTGATACTGAACGGCAAACACCGGGAGATTTCGATGCCGGAGGCCTTCAACCGTACCGTCATTCAGGTTGCGATGTGTGATCTCGAGGTCCGGGGCGCCCACCACGACGCCGTCGTCCTCGACGACCGCGAAGCCGTGGTTTTGTGAGGTAATCTCAACGGCACCAGAATCCAGTCGCCGGACGGGGTGATTCCCGCCCCTGTGTCCATATGGCAGTTTATAAGTCTGGCCACCAAAAGCGCGCGCCACGAGCTGGCATCCCAGACATATTCCGAACACGGGAATTCCGGCAGCGGCCACCTCTCGAATCACCGATCCGACGCCATGAACTGCTTCAGGATCGCCAGGGCCATTTGAAACAAACAGGCCGGCTGGCTTGGCGGCCATTACTTCCGAAAGACTCGACTTGCCTGGCATGACTCGTACACGAAAGCCCTCTGCCGAAAGCAGGTTCAGACTGCTTCGCTTGACTCCAAGGTCGAGGCACACGACTTCGCCAATCGTCTCGCCCCTTGCTTCTAATACGTATGGCACTGATGTCGATACCACGGAGGCCAGATCACGACCAAGCATCTCGGGTTCGGACTCCAGGCGCGCCCGGGCGTCCCCCCGATCGATATCTGCCCGAGCGATCAGTGCACGCATCGCTCCCAAAGATCGGATGTGCCGCGTCACGGCTCGAGTGTCCACACCGTGCAGCACCGGAATCCCGTGCGTCCTCAAGTAATCCGGTAGCGATGCCTCCGCACGCCAACCATCAGAGCTCTCTCGCAACTCGCGGACGACGAACCCGGCAACCCACGGTCGATCTGATTGAACATCCGAGGCATTCACGCCGTAGTTACCAATCATCGGTGATGTCATCACGACAATCTGTCCTGCAAACGAAGGATCGGTCAGGACTTCTTGATAACCACTCATGTTAGTAGTGAACACGAGTTCGCCGGTGCACGATGTGTGTGAGGCGATTCGGCCAGTGAATTCCGTGCCGTCTTCGAGCAGCAGGATCCCGGCAGCGTCTTGCGTGAGGGGCACGTCCACCATCCGTTATGGTTCGTGTGTCAATCAGGTCACCTTCAGGAGCGACCGTGGACGATCAGCTGGTCTATATCTTCGCCGACGAGTCTTGCCTCGGCAACCAGTTCAAAGAAACTGCGCGGCCCGGTGCCGCTGCAGGTCTGATCGAGCAGTTCAGCGAACGCACTGGGTGGCGTCGTCGCGACTTTGCCCATTTTGAGGCTGACACGACGAACAACCGCATGGCCATTGTTTCTGGCATAGAGGGTCTGCGAGCACTCCGAAGGCCCTGTAAGGTCGTGTTCACCTCTGACAGCCAATACCTGGTCAACGGTATGAAAGACTGGGTGCATGGCTGGGCCGCTCGTGGTTGGCGACGAAAAGGCGGTCCCATCGAGAATGTCGAGCTATGGAAGCGCCTATGCTGCCAGGCTGCACAGCATGAAGTTGAGTGGCGATGGGTCCGCGGCCATGACGGTCACCCGAAGAACGAGTATGCCAACGAACTGGCAATCCGCACTGCAACGGAACGGCGGGGGATCAAGCCGAAAAGTATCGAATCCAACTTCGGAACTTGGATAGAAGACGAGCAGGACCGAGGCCAGTTTCTTGAGTTCCTGGACATGCCGGATACCCGTCTATTTCAACCGGCCAGGAAAGCTCCAACAGGCTCCAACTAGTCTACGGATTCGTCTCCCGCCGGCTCCTCCGCCGGTGTGTCAGCCGACGTGGCATCTGAACCGTCAAGGGGGACCGGAGTGGACAGGCCACTCTCTGAATCAAGTACGGATGCCGGCGTTCCCGTCGGCGCCTGGAACTCAGACCGCAGGATAGAAGACGGTGCCGTTGTCGACCTCGAAGACAGAATACCAACCAACAAGGCGAGGACGAGGAAGAGTCCGCCACTGATCCACGAAGCTCGCGTAAGCATGGTCGCAGCCTGGCGACCGCCTACGATCGAGTCAGGTGATGAAGATGCACCACCAACCTCTGCTGCCAACCCACCGCCCTTCCCGGACTGAAGCCGGACGATCAGAAT
>QMQC01000342.1 GCA_003648875.1 Actinomycetota bacterium | reverse complement strand
TTGGGCCCTCGTAGCTCGTCGAATGCAGACCGCTGCGGACGACACTTACCGCATCAGAGCCGACACCGGACAGCTGAACGGCGTCCCTGTGATCCACGGCTCCAACGTAAGCACCAGCGAGAAGGGCCTCTTCAACTCCGACATCTGCCTGGGGCCCAGCGATACTTCGAGCGATCGTCTTCCTATGGGAGTTCGGCTCAGGGCCGCAGACAGCGACAAGGTCGCGGGCATCGTCCGGTCGCAGCAGGGCGGTGAAACGAATCGTTGGCCAGCGGAGGGACTTCGTGACACCATCATCGATCGTAATGGATGGGCGGTGCTGCTGGAAGTCGTAGAAAGCGTCAGGCTCGACTTCGGCAAACACATCAGCGTCACTGTGGGCGTCGATGATGAAATCAGCGGACGTTGATGCGACATCGCATGCATCGTTCCATCCACCGAAAGCGATGATCGCGATGGGGTTCCGAAGCAGAGGCAGATGGTGGTGTCTGATGACTTCCATGGCTGGAGGGTAATGAGATGGGGAACTTCCTTCGCAATCGTCCTGTGTTGGGTTTCGCGACCTCAGATGCCAGGCGGGTCCAAGCTGTGAGCGAACGCGAGGCCCTTCGACTAGCTTTCTGTCAGCTTGCCTTTGCGTGACTCCGACCATTCGTCCGAAACGACCGGCGCACTGCGTCGATCGCTCGGCCTGTATGCAGTGCTGACGATCTCCATTGGGGCGATGATCGGATCGGGCATCTTCGTGTTGCCAGGGCTTGCGTTCAGCATTGCCGGGCCTTCTGTGATTCTCGCGTTCTTTCTGGCAGGGTTCGTGGTGCTCCCCGCTGCACTATCACAATCAGAGATGGCGACGGCGATGCCTGAGGCCGGTGGCACATATCTGTACATCGATCGCGCCATGGGTCCGCTCATGGGAACCATCGCGGGTTTCGGTGTCTGGTTCTCTTTGGTTTTCAAGGCTGCCTTCGCTCTTGTCGGATTGTCTGCGTATCTCGAGTTCTTCGTGGAGCACCCCGAACGACCGATCGCAGCGGCACTTGCAGTCCTGCTGATCATCGTGAACCTCATGGGGGTCCATCAAACTGCCAAGTTCCAAACCGCGCTTGTCTCAACTGTGCTCGTGCTTCTTGCCGGATTCATCATCTTCGGGACTCCGAGCACCGACCCTGAGAGGTTCCAACCGTTCTTGTCTGAGGGAGTCAATGGTCTGCTCTCCGCCACCGCTGTCGTGTTCGTTTCGTACATCGGCGTAACGAAAGTCGCGAGCCTCGCGGAGGAGATCAAACGACCGGGGCGCACTATCCCTCTGGGCATCCTCACATCGGTAGGCATCGCGATGCTTCTCTACCCTGCCGTTGTGGCCGTGATGGTTGGCGTGACTCCGGCAAGTGAGTTGGCACAAACAGAGACACCGGTCCTCACGGCAGCTGCACACTTTCTTGGAACCTCAGGCACCTACGTAGTCGCGGGGGCGGCGGTGCTCGCCCTCCTCTCTATGGCAAACGCTGGTGTGATCGCTTCGGCTCGGTACCCGTTGGCCATGGCGAGGAACTCGCTCGCTCCACCATTCCTTGCCCGAATCGGCCACAAGTCTGGTGTACCAGTTGCCGGCATCTCGGTGACCGGCGTCCTGCTGATCTTGCTTGTCCTGTTCGTGCCGCTGATCGAACTCGCCAAGCTCGCTTCAGCCTTCCAACTCCTCGTGTTTGTGCTCGTGAACATTGCCCTGATCGCGTTCAGGGAGAGCCACCTGGATTGGTACCAACCCAAGTTCCGGTCGCCGCTCTATCCGTTGCCACAGGCGTTTGGTATCGCTGCTGCACTTCTGCTGCTTACCCAGATGGGGATCGTTCCGCTGGTGGGAGCGTTAACGATCGTTCTCGCCGGCGTGGTCTGGTATCGAGCCTTCGGTCAATCACGAGCTGTCAAGGAATCGGCTGCACGAGATGCCCTGAGGTTGCGCGAGAACGCAAGACTCGTCCAGAACAGTGCGAACGCCGTTGCTTCCGGGGGACGTCGACATGTGCTGGTGCTGTTCAGGAGGCCAACACGCCCTGCCAGACAACAGACCTTGTTTCGCATGGCGATGCGGCTCACGGCGGCTCCTGGTGGGCGTATCCATGTGATCAACTTTGATGCCAGAACCCAGCGGATGGTCCCGACCGCTACAGATCTTGCCCGAGCAGAGGAGCTCGGCATCGCCGTCACGACGCAGCAATATACGGATGAGGACCGTCGAGGCATGGTGCACCTGTTCGTTGAACAAGAAGGTGTCGACCTATTCATCGCAGACCTGCCGCAGGACCTCAGGGCGACACGCCACATCACTCGCGATCTGCGTTGGCTCAGGGAGAACCTGATCTGTGATTCGGTCTATTTGCGCAACAGGGCTGTTGACGAGATCGATCGGATCGCCGTACTCGGCACAGGGGGACCGTACGACCCTGTGAAGATCGAGATGGCGGACCACATAGCGAGGTACGAGACGGCGTCGATTCGGTTCGTGCACCTGACCCCTGAAGATGCACCACCGGCGTTCGCAGAGTCGATTCGCGCCTACCACGAGCAGCTCGGAG
>QMQC01000341.1 GCA_003648875.1 Actinomycetota bacterium | reverse complement strand
GAGATGGATCGTGCATTCCTTCTTGGCGGTGTGAACTTCATCGTGCTCGTGACCCGCGGAACAGACCAGATGCCTACCACCAAGACATAAGTGGATCAGGCTGCAGGTATGGTCAGGGCCCAGTCCCGATCGCCAGTCATCGTGTCCGACCATCGCATCAACATCGAAATTATCACCCCCGAAATTCAGCATGTGTTGAACGAGGGCAAGTGGGACGTTATTGATCAGAGAATCCTCGCACGATTGTGGGGTATGTTCACGATGCCGAACGACACGGGGAACAAAGAGACCTCTATGACGATGGGGCGCGTGATTGCGCGAGGGATGGCGAGTCGTCGCTACATGATGAAACGCTCCATTGAGAGGGAGATCATCAAAGAGGTCACCGAGCATCCTTCTAATGAAGGTTTCAACGAAGAGACCGTCATCGAGTTTTCGCCTCGGCGCATGGAGTTGGAGTTCGATCCGTCTGTGGTCACCATGATACAGTCGCTTCGAGATCGTGGGGATATGTCGAGAGAGACAGTGCTCACCGAGTTCGGATTCGATCAAGAACTCGAAGCCTCGAGGCGTGAGTACGAGGACGAGCGTTGGCCGGATGTCTTTGAGCCTGTCAACGTACCGTTTGACTCGCCGGATAAGACGACGCCTGATGGGTCTGGCCGTACTGGCGGCAAGCCTGCTGGCACGAAGAACAAGACGGAGGAGGAGTAATGCCCGACGAGACAATGTTCATTGAGCAAATCAACGACAATCTGTACATGTCGGCGCGAGCCTACATCGTCAACACTGCCGAACAGCTTCCTAGAGCTATGGCTTCGGAGTGGAAAGAACAGAAGATGAACGAGAGCTTCCTGTGGATTGCGGGTCGTTACGTTCAGGCGAACCAAGCGAACAAGAACAACGACTACTGGTCGTATGATGACATTGTCATTGGTGAGTCGAGTATCAAGTACACGCCCCTGAACGTCTTGCACAAGTGGGACCGCCCGGTGGGCACGTTCGTTGAGACCAAGATCGTCCACCGCCAGAACGCATCCGATGAGGCAGAGGTTCTTCCAGAGGTGCAGGCGTTGGCCGTACTGTGGACAGCGAACTTTCCGAACGTAGCTCGAGCTGCGAAGGATGCCCATGATGCTGGAAGGTTGTGGTATTCGATGGAATGCACAGCAGAAACAACGCAGTGCATGGCGTGTGAGCGTACGTTCTCTTTCCGTGCAGCAGCCAATGAGTTGTGTGAACACTTGACCGATAGAACTGCCGCAAGACGTTGGATCAACCCAACCTTCCTTGGGGGCGCGCTGATCTTCCCTCCGTCAAATCCAGGATGGAAGGATGCGGACATCACGTCAGTTGCTGCTGACCTCACCAGGCAGTACGCAAACCGTGATCGTATGACGACAGCTCGATGGGAAGACGCGATGTCGTCTTTGTACGCGTAGTACAAGTTGCACCCACAAAGGTCCTTTGGTGGTCTATAGTTTCACGGGAAGGATGTGCAATGACAGACGTGGACAACCAGCGGAAGCATGATCTCTTGATGGAGATGCGTCCCGATGACGCCCAGCATGATTCCGTTTCGTGCATGTATTGCACCGTTAAAGCCTCTGAGGAGGAAACCGTGGCAGAAGATCATGCGATCTTTACGCAGGAGCAGCACGAGCAGCTCCTAGCTACTGCTGTCGAGAAAGCGACTGCTGAAGCAACAGCTACCGCAGACGCCGAGGTCCTCAGCTTGAACGAAAAGCTCGAAGCTGCCACGAAGGAGCTTGATGAAGCTGCTCGTGCGGATGCTGATCTGGAGACTCAGATCACTGATCGTGACGAAGCGGATCGTCTTGCCGCCCTCGAAGGTGAGCGGGTAGCCGCCGTACAAGCTGTTGTGACATTCTCGGACGAGCAGGTCGAGAAGCGCAAAGAATCCTGGTCGAAGATGGATGACGAAGCATTCGTTGCATACCTTGAGGACATCAAGGAAGCTGCAAAGGCATCAGAATCAGATGATGATGATGATGACGATGACGATGCTCCTGAGACAAGCTTCGACGGGACACGAACGACCGCAGACGACAAGAGCAAAGAGGTGAGTGCCCTTGCAGGCTTCTTCTCCTCTAATCTCGACCTCGCCGCGCAGTCCTAAGGAGGAAACCAGAAATGGGATCAAGTACGACAACCCGTAACTTCGGGATGCGTCGTTTCACCAATCTGGTTCGTGAAGCAAGGTTCCGCGCCCCAGCGGCTTCCGCCCTTCGTCTTGGTACTCTGGTTCAGATTGATGGATCAGATACCGACCGCATTGAGCAGGCAACTGCTGCGGCTGGCGTAGGTGTCGGTGGTTCTGGTGACGTGAGGACTGACCTGTGCGGAATCCTGTGGTACGAGCATGACTCGCAGACGTTCAACAGCCCTGCCTTCGGGCGCGCTGCTGGGCTGCTTCCACAGGATCTTGACACAGCACCTGCAGGCCGTATGGTGCAGGTACTTCACGGAGCAGGCACAAAGGTGTGGCTACGTAACACGTCAGCCGACCCAGCGGAAGCGGGCCTCAACTATACGCCCGATCGTGACGCTGTGACGATG
>QMQC01000340.1 GCA_003648875.1 Actinomycetota bacterium | reverse complement strand
GGCTGTGGTGCCGGAAGTGGCAGCACGAATGAAGAAGTCGGGGTCAATCCCGCCCCGATCTGTCTGGCTGCTCGGATCCGTGTTCGGCAAATCCATATGGGATCGGCGCCGATCCGTTTGGTACTGGTCGATCGGCCTCTCCTCCATGTCATTCCTGACTTTCGCAGCGTGGCCCGCCCGCTCCCAGGACACGGCAGCCCTCGAGGCGATGATGGAGGTGATGCCGAGGGAGGTGCTTGCGATGTTCGGTCTCACCGACCCCGAGGCGCTGGCAACCGCCGAGGGTTTCGTGTCATCGAGGACTTATGGCTCAGTCGGCCCGATCGTGCTGATCGTGTTCGCCATCACAGCTATGTCTGCGCTCCTTGCGAAGGAAGAAGCATCGGGGGCGCTGGACCTCGTCCTGTCGAATCCCCGTCCGAGACGATCCATTCTGCAAGGCAAGGCTTGGGCCGTTGCAGCGATGACCGGCGTGCTCGTCACCTTCCTGACAGCAGTTGCCTTCTTCGGAAATGCCGTGTGGAGCATGGGCTTCAACACGTGGCACATGATCGCTGCGAACCTTGGGCTTGGGCTTCTCGGACTGTGTTTCTGGGGGATCGCCGTCGCCCTGTGGGCCGTACTGAAGTCGGCTGGCTCCGCAGTGGGGGTCACTTCGGCCATCGCCGTGTTCACGTTCTTCCTGAATGGTCTGGGAGCGATCGTCGATGTACTCGAACCTGCCAGGTACCTCTCACCGTTCTACTGGTATCTTGGGGACACAGTCCCACTTGCCAAGGGCTTCACGTTCGGATACCTGGCACTCGCCGTCGTCGCCGTGGTCGGATCGTTGATCGCAGCCCGGAGCTTCGAGACCCGAGATCTGGCGGTCTGACAACTGTCAGTTGAGTGGCGTCGATTGGTAGGTGACGGGTGATGAGATCCGGCGACTCTCTCTGTCGCTGAGGAACATTCCGGCAGCCACAAGAACCCCACCCACGACTATGCCGGACTGAAGTTGCTCGTCGAGGAGAACGATTCCTCCGATCAGAGCAACAAACGGGACGATGTAGCCAACAAGAGACGCATTCGTCACGGGTATGTGCTGAAGCAGCCAGAAGAAGAGAAGGAAGGGCATGAACGTTGCTGCGATGGCCAGGATCAATATCAACCACCAACCGTTGACAGAGAGATCCGTTGGAGCGCCTTCGATCACGAACATCGCAGCGACAAGCCAGATCGCTGCAAACCCGAACTGGATGCCGGAGAGCATGATCGGGTCGTACGAGCCGGCGTGCTTCTTGGCAAACGCCCCGGCATATCCAACGGACACGACAGAAGTGAGCCCAAGCCCTATCGCGACGAGCGGGCGACCGCCCTCCTGAAGTCCCGAATCTCCAGAGAGCATCAGCGCGGCGACGCCCGTGAATCCGACAAGTAATGCAAAGAACTTGCGCGGCGTCATCGATTCGTCCTCAAGCATGAAATTCGCAAAGAGAGACGTGGAAAGGGGAATGAGCGCCGTAAGCAGCCCGACGAATCCAGCAGATGCTGAGTCGAGGGCGTAAGTGAAGAGCACATATGGGACTGTGAGATTGAACACAGCCTGACTGAGGCCGTATCGCAAGACGGCGACGGTCGGAAGCGGTGAGCGGCGTGCGACAAGGACCGCGAGCACGAGCAACGCTGCAATAGCAACCCTGAGACCGACCATCGTCCAGATGCCAACACCCTCAGCGAAAGCAGCACGCGTTGTGATGCCGCCTGAGCCCCATCCAAGCGCGGCAACGAGAATAAGGATCCAATAAGTGCCACGCATCCCGCGAGAGTAACGCAACGGCCGACGGCTAACGCCCGTCGTGAGTCGTATGTTCCTAGTGCTCTGAGCACTTAGTCGTCAGTCATCCCGCGTCATCACCTCGGAAAGGCCGTCGGTGTGATCGGTGCGGCCGCTCAGCAGATCGCTGCCGGGTGTGAGGACGTCGTTACCGAATCGCCTTCGAAGCTCGTCCACGGACTCGTCAAGTGCTTGGGACTCGAGCTCCTCTGGCGTGCCTCCTCCGGTTGCCTCGTCATCGACGCCAAGGGCGAGCTGGATTGGTTCATCCACGCCGAGACCGGATGTGGAGATGCCAAGCAAGGTGATCTCATGTCTTGGGTACTCGTCAAGGACCTTCTGAAGCAGCCGACGTTCGATGCCTACGAGGGCGGATGTCGAGGCGGTGGGCGTGTGAACGGTCGCAGAGCGCGTCACAGACGACAAGTCACCGAATCGGACGCGGACGGTCACGGTTCGGGCAGACCTGTCCTTGGCACGAAGACGGGTAGCCACACGATCCGTGAGCCGCTGGAGCACGGGCATGAGATCCTCCATCGATCTGCGCTCCGGCCTCATCGCACTCTGCGCACCGACCGACTTTGCTTTTCGCCTGCGCTCAACGGGACGCGGATCCTGATTGTTCGCCAACGCATGGAGATGGTTCGCCGCGCCGCTCCCGAGCATCGAAGACAGCGAATCGATCGGGGTGGTTGCGATGTCACCGATCGTCTCCAAGCCGAGTTCATTGAGCTTTCGTTTCGTTACCGGACCGACGCCCCATAGAT
>QMQC01000339.1 GCA_003648875.1 Actinomycetota bacterium | reverse complement strand
CGACCAATGGAAGGCGTCGAGACATCGACTGGGGAAATCAATTGCCCCTCTTGATCCGCCCATAACGGCACATATGCTCGCCCTCCGAGGCCATGCATATTGCCGGATATGGGCGCGGTCCCTGGTGGGATGGGATGTTGGGTGGGATCGATGCTATGGGGTGGGGCTGAATCTCTCTGCGCCGGTCGAGGTGGCTACCCACAAGGCACCATTGCCCGCGACGACGGTGTTTTGCATGAAACCGGTCTCGTCTTGGTTCATGGTGTCCGGGAGATTGACGAGTGCCCACTCGTGTCCGTCGTGCCGCCAGATAGTGAGGCCACCACGCCAACTGGCGACCCAGACGGCGTCACCGTCACGTGCGATCGTGCTTTGGAAGCTGATCCGGGGCATATCCACCCCCTGAGCGCCTGTCACCGTCCACGATTCGTCGCCCGCCGTGCCGCTGGCATCGATGTCAAGCTGTGCGCTGGAGTTTCGGCCGAGGACCCAGAGCTTCCCATCAGCGGTGACGACCATCGCCACCACCTCAGCTACGGACGGAATCAGTGGAACCGAGGCTTCGACACGCCACCCGCTTGCGTCGTAGCGGTACATGTCCCGGCCGAAGTACGCCCACACCCCAGTAGAGCCGAAGTACGTCCACACCCCAGTAGCGTCGGCTGCCAACGGAACGTAGCAGCAGCCAGACGCGGTTTCGGCGTCGTATGCCTTGTATCCGTCCACACCGAGGGCCACCACGCCGTCTTCACCGTTGGAGAACCATGACCTGCCATCAGGTCCGATGGGAACCACTGCATGGCCAACCGTGAATGGACTCGGTGTCCCGCGACAACAGGCACCTTCCGGGGCTGTCAGGTAGCTGACACCGGCCGAAGTGATATCGATCACCACGATCTCTGAGCCGACGGGACTGGTCCCGTACGTGTAGCCAGCCACCCTGAGTCCACCATCAGGAGAGCGTTGAGCGACCGACATCGTTAGATCGGGGAGATCGTACTCGCTGCTGAGGTCGTGCCACCCGGCGGCATCCCACTGCACCAGACGCTCGGGCGGTCTTCCGCTTTCCTCGCTTTCGCTGAGAGACAAAAGGACGCCGACTGGGGTTGCTTCCATCCACATCGTGTACCACTCAGCGGTCAGTTGCAGCGGCTCACCGCGCGCCACGAATGTACGATCCCCAACATCGAGGCTGTACAGCTGCGCCGTGGCCGGATCATCGGTGTGCGCCAGTACCCAGACTCCACCGGAAGCGTCCACGGCAATGGTGTCGGTCGGTGTTCCCGGCAGACCTGCATCGACCCCAAACGCCACCCACTCACCCGAGACCAGCGCCGCAGGAGCAGGGATAGTTGTGGGGGCCACTTCCGTCGTCGAAGTAGTCGACTCCGACGCGATCGTGGTCACGGGCTGTGGCACGGTTGTGACTGCAGGCTCAGCGGTTTCTGGAGTGTCTCCACCCAGGAGCCATGCGACTCCGCCGACTGCGACCAACACCACCACAGCGGACGTCGCAGCTGCTACCCATCCGGGAACCTGGCGCCGTAGAGGCTGGACGGTGGCCATGTTCGAAGGTGGCAGGTGTGCGCGATCTGCAGCTTCACGCACATCGGAGGCCGCCCTCTGCAGGCGATCGTCTACGTTGGTCATCGTTCCTCCTTGACACCAAGACGGCGAGCCACACTTGCCCGTCCTCGCTGCAAATGGGTCTTCACGGTTGCCACAGAACATCCCAAGACCTTCCCAACCTCGGTCGTGGTGAGACCCTCGACATACGTCAATGCGAGCACCTGGGCCTGCCGTTTCGGTAGCGACCGAACCGCCTCCCAAACCTCGACCGTCTCGGCAACCAACTCGGGATCGGGGGCCGGGTTCTCAAGACGTGGCATGCGTCGCAACGCCCTTGCCTCAGTCTCCATACGACGCCACCGCGACACAGACCTGTTCGCAACAACCCGCCGCACCCACGCCCCAGGACGCTCTAGCGCCCCAACACGCGACCACCCTTGCTGGGCCGCCGCGAAAGCCTCCTGCGCTACATCCTCCGCTGCCCAACGGTCCCTGTTGAGGGCGATCGCAAGTCCCAGAACAGGCCGGTACTCCCGACGGAAGAACGCTTCGAACGTCTCAGTCTCAACGATACGACTGCCCTCGACAGATCGGGTCATCACCACTTCCCTGTACGCGCCTCAACAGTAACTCGCACCAACACCACAAACGGATGACAAGAAATCGACACTGCACCGAGCACTAGACAATCACCTTCGGAACAACTTCCAACCGCCCATATCGGCACCTATGTGCCCCCTGCGAGCCGAGCATGTTGCCACAGATGTGCGGCTGCTAAGGCCCGCATGCGTCGCCACGTATGGCGCGGCTTGATACGGTGTCTGCATGGCTAGACCAGTGTTGTTGATCGATGTCGATGGGGTGTTGTGCCCCTACTTCCCAGGCGAACCGGAACCGGGGTACGAGCGGCTGCTGGTTGGTCCGGTCGCTGTGTGGATCAATCCGGCTCACGGAGAGTGGCTTCGACAACTAGACGACACCTTCGAGTTGGTGTGGGCAACTACGTGGGAGCAGGAAGCAGCCGAGAT
>QMQC01000338.1 GCA_003648875.1 Actinomycetota bacterium | reverse complement strand
TGCACAGGTGGGTACACGTGTCCGTCGAGGCTCAGGGAGTACCTCTATCACTTTGCATCGAGAGGCGCCATGGACATCGAGGGCCTCGGCTACAAGACAGTGCACTCCCTCCTCGAACTCGGACTCATCAAGGATCCCGCGGATATCTACAGCCTCACCGAAGAGGATCTTCTCTCGATCGAGGGATGGGGCGAGATCTCTGTCACAAACCTGCTGTCTGCCATCGAGGGCTCCAAACATGAACCCCTTTCGCGGCTCGTGTTCGGCCTCGGCATCGACCACGTCGGTTCCACGGTTGCAGGCCAACTAGCCGCAAGATTCGGATCCCTCGATGCGCTGCTCGGAGCCGGGACCGATGAGATCGAGGAGATCGACGGCATCGGTCCGGAGATCGCTGGGTCGGTTGTGGAGTGGGCCGCGGACGAGGACAACATCGACCTCGTCAAACGCCTCGCCGAAGCCGGCGTGTCCCCTGTCGATGAGACATCTGGGGAAGAGCTCCCTCAGACGCTCGAAGGCGTATCCGTTGTGATCACAGGGTCTCTCGAGGGCTTCACACGGGACTCGGCAAAGGCAGCCGTCCTCGAAAGGGGAGGGAAAGTGACAGGATCGGTCTCATCGAAGACCACTGCTCTCATCGCGGGAGAGAACGCTGGCTCGAAACTCGCCAAAGCCGAATCCCTCGGAATCCCCATCCTCGACGTGGAGGCGTTCGCAAGGCTTCTCGAGGAGGGTCCGGGTTTCTTGTCGACGTCCGATACCTGAACGCCACGTCCGATGCCGTTGGCCGCCGCGGCTGGTTGACACTGACGGCCGGTCACCGATAGCTGCCCCTACACAAACAGTCCGATGCCGATGGCGAGCGACAGCAACACCGGAAGCGTGGCGATCCATCTCGGCGACCGGACCGTGCTCAGTAGTGGTGTGAAGAATGCAAGCGTGATGAAGACGATCGCGACAAGCGGAACCGCGAACGGTGCCAGACTTCTCACCACCGTCTGATCCGCAATGAGAACGGCAGCAATGGTTGCCACGAAACCACCGGCCAGGGTCCACCCAAACACCATGCGCGCATTGTCTGTGGCACGGAGTTTGCGCCAGAGGCTTCCGGAGATGAACCCAAGGACGATGGCGACGATCACGATGGTGAGGCTGTTCGCGAATTCGTGGGGGCTGTCGATCGCGGTGGTTGTCAGAATCCAACCAATGGTCGCTGCAACCATTGCTGCAATGGCGCCGGCGACGATGCCCGCAAGGGCTGGCGGCCATGTGTCAGGGTCGTATGTGTATTGGTTCGCCACGAGCTCTCCGTCTACTGCAGTCTGAAGGTCCACACGAGCGTTCCGGCGTCCGTGCCGGCGGTTCCGCCGATCCATGTCGCAACGACGGTGTGCTCACCCGGGGTCCATCGCTCGATGACCTTCCCCTCGCCGGGTTCGAACTGGTACCTGCCTATCGCGATGATCGCATCGACGTCCGATTCGGGGATCGGTGTGCCGTCGATGACGAACCGGACCTCGTAGTACGGCTGGACGTCGATCAGCACCTTGACCGGGTTGATCGCTATGTCACCATCGTGGGGTGAATAACGCTCCACCGCTTCGGGTAGCTGCTCCGGGTCACCCGCCGGGATGAACAAGATGGACCCACCGATGATGGCGAGGAGCGCCACGGCGAGGATCGTGTATGTGACGCGGTACCCGGTGGTGTTCATGACCGGGAGGCTAGTGCCGCGCCCACCTTGCCATTCTGTGGGCTGGAGCACACAAGAGTGTGCACTGGAACCCTGGGTACGAAGTCTTGGCTTGGTGGGGAGGTAGTAGCGTTGCAGGGATGAAGCTGAACCCTGTGCTCGCCGAACTCGGCAGCTATCCGATCGCCACGATTCACCAGCGCGCCCTCGATCGAATCGAGGCAGGTCTCACGGTGATCGACTTCTCGATCGGTGATCCGCGGGAACCGACTCCCGTGTTCATCGCCGAAGCTCTTCGTGGGGCGATTCCGGAGGTCTCCCAGTACCCGACAGCAGCGGGACGTGCCGAACTGCGTGCAGCGGTGGCGGGGTACGTCGATCGGCGTTTCGGAGTCACGATTGATCCGGGTACACAGGTGATTCCCACGAGTGGCTCGAAGGAGGCCATCTTCTCGACCCCGCTTGCATTCGTCGACAGACAAGCCGGGGACGTTGTTGTGTTTCCCTCTCCTGGCTACCCGGTGTACGAGCGAGGCTCGCTGTTCTCGGGCGCAGAGATCCACCGTTCGATTCTCGGTGATGACTTCGTCATGCGTGTCGACGATGTCCCTGATGAAGTGTGGTCCCGTGCACGCCTCGTGTGGACCTGTTCGCCCCACAACCCCTCCGGTGCGGTGTCGTCGAGGGACGATCTCGAGGAGTTGTATCGCAGATGCCAAGCCGAGGGGGCGATCCTCCTGTCGGACGAGTGCTATGCGGACACCTGTGAGGACGAGGCGGATCCCGACGGCCCATCCTCGGTACTCCAGGTCGCTGACGATGGCATCCCCGGGGCCCTCGTGTACCTCTCGCTGTCGAAACGCTCAGGGATGACCGGCTACCGGTCCGGGGCGATCGTTGGCGATCCTGACGCG
>QMQC01000337.1 GCA_003648875.1 Actinomycetota bacterium | reverse complement strand
TCGCAGTATTCGAGCCCCTTCCCGGCGACGACGCCGTATCGCTCGCATTGGCGCACAAGACAGCGGACGCCTTGATCGAGTCCTATGAGGTCGCCGAAGTGATCGCAGAGACACTTCCGAACGGCATCGCGTTCATAGCAGTCCCACTGACGATCGGAGTCAGGGATCTGATTGCGGATGTCTCCACTGAGATCATCCGTTCGGACGCTTTCACCACTGTGTGGAGTGCGGCACTCACAGGTTCCCACAGGATCGCGATGGCATACGTAGGGGCCCTCGAAGACGGTGTACTGGTAGAGGATGACGGTGTCGCGGTGCTCGACCTGACTGTAATCGGAGCCTGGATCTCCGAGAGTCTTGGCGACCGCGGGTTCGAATTGCTCGAGGGAGTCGATCGTGATCTCACCGTCGAGCTGTTCGAGCTGCCTGATTCGGGAGTCATCAAGCTCATCGTCGACCTGATGTATCCGATCAGATGGGCCATCTTCCTTCTGACGATCGGTCTCCTCGTCGCCTCGGTTGGCGTGGCCACGGACCGCAGGAGGATTTCGGTGTGGCTCGGTGGAGCGACCGTATTCGCGATGGTCTTCTCTCTCATTGACATGCGATATGCAAGGTCAGCCCTGACAGGTGGTATTGAGGATCCGATCCAGAAGGCTGGCGCCGAAGCTGCATGGGACATCATCTTTCGCGGCTTCGTTGTGCAAACGTGGATCGTCTTGGTTCTGGGCGCGATCATCGTCTTTGTGGCATGGATCATGGGAGGCTCCGATGGAGCCGTTGCCATCCGGTCTGCGGTTGGCGGGACGTCCCGGTCGACGCACAACCGAGATTCTGAGCTATCGACGGTCGCATTCATCGCGTCTCACCGGCGACTCATCGAGTGGGGAGCCGCCGTGACTATATTTGGCTTCCTTCTCGTCGGTCCGCCACAACCCTTCGGATTGGTGGTGAGTGGTCTCGTGCTACTGGCGCTGATCGTGGCCAGCGTCGAGTACGCCGCAGCCTCGGTACACGATGAGGAGCACCACTAGTGGTGTGTCGCAAAAATGATTGCCGTGTCTCGCCAGACCTCGACGACCCTGGCTGTGTCCTCCGCCTCGACGCAGTCCAGACTGCGCCTTCGTTGTGCGTCCTTGCCAGATGACGCCGATGCCACGCCGACACCCAGACACCAATTCCGCGACACGCCACCAGGAATCCCGTTCGGCGGCTGTGACAAAGTGCCTCAGCGGTCGGTTCGATACCACTTCTCGATGTTCCAGGTGTGCGATGCCTGAGAGACGTTCATCTTGAACCCACCGATCTCGTCGCCCCATACGGCGCCCAACACGAGGAGTTGTACGATCGGCAGGATCACTGCCTGGTTCGCGAGGATCTCCTCTGCTTCGTGAACGAGCACGATGATCTCGGCTTCGTCGACCGTCGCGTTCATCTCCTTGACGATCTCAGCGAACCGCTTCGTGTGCTCGTCCCTCACGGACGATCCCGGAGTGCCCCACCGGTAGAAGTTCTCGCCTCTCGGTGGAAGACCCTTCGGATCGAAGACGTCGTGAATGCCGATGAGTCCAAGCAACCCGTGCGACCCGCCCCAGGCCCACTGTCCGATGTCCCAGGTACCTGCATCGAGCACCTCGCCGAAGAAGACGGACGAGTCCCTGAGCTCGAGTTCGAACGGGATGCCTGCTTCTTCCATCATCTCTTCGTACAGGAGCGCAAGCCTGGGCCGCATGTCGGAGTTGCCGGCAGTGTTGAAGACTGCTGTGCACTCATGACCGGCCTCCTCAACGGCGATCTGATACAAGGCCGCGGCGGCGTCAGGGTCGTACGCGTACTGGTCCCATGCGTCCATCGATATGGAAGGTGTGAACGCCTCGACGTACGACTGCATGGCGATGCCGTATCCGGGGAATGCGGATTCAGCGGCAGCGTCGCGGTCGATGGCGTGCATCACGGCTCGGCGGAATGCGAGGTTGTCGTTGCACGAGTTGGGTGACCGATCGAGCCTTTCATCGGAGAACTGGAAGTTGACGTGCTCCCACACGGGACCAGGGATCACTTCGATGATCGCCCCGTCAGATTCAAGCCTCTTGAGCGGTTCGATGGTCCCCTGGATCCAAGCAGGCGGCTGGATGACGTCCACCTCTCGTGCCTCAAATGCACTGACGATCCTCTCTATCTCCGGGATGAACTGGAACTCGACGCTGTCGAGATAGGGGAGTTGCATACCTGTCGCGGAATCCGACTTCCAGTACTTGTCGTTGCGGGTAAGAATGACGTGCTCATTCTCTTCGAACGACTCGAGGATGAAGGGCCCGCCCGACGGCCAGGTCGTGGTGTTCCAGTCCTCGACGAAGTCAGAGCCTTCGACTGCGTGCTTGGGGATCAGCCATCGGAAGAGAGCCTCGTGTTGCATCGTTGGGCGCCGCAGTGTCATCGTGAACGTCTTGTCGCCCACCTCGGAGGAGATGATCGCTGCGTCGGTGTAGTCAGATTCAAACTCGGCGTTCCTCTCGACAACGAGAGCAGTGTCCATCGTGAACTGGAAGTCGTCGCCCGAGATCGGGACACCATCCGACCATACGGCCTCGTCCCGGATGTAGTAGCTGACCGTCAT
>QMQC01000336.1 GCA_003648875.1 Actinomycetota bacterium | reverse complement strand
GGTGGGACAACGGTCAACACACAACTTGCACCTGGTGCATTCGGTGTCGTCGATGACGAACATCGCCTGGTTCTCAGCCTTGTCGTTCGGATCGTCGACGCCGAAGGTCTCGGTGATGACCTCCGTGCTGAGGATGTGGATACACTTCCATGGGCAGATATCGACACATCCGGCGCAAAGGATGCATTCGGACTGATCGATGTGGATGAACTGCTTCGGCTTGACCGCCGCATTCATGTACTCCGTGTCGACCATCGCGAGCTGATAGTCATCGCGGAACGGTGGTAACTCCAACCAGGCTTCCTTCGCCATCAGCGTTCGACTCGCATCGGCCTGCCGTAGTTCGACACGGTCGTCGGTTTGGGTTTGTCAGCCTTCATGCCACGCCCCTGCCACTGGTACATGACAATCGGGACGAGGAACAACATGGCAGTTGCGTACCCCGCCGAGATCATGTCCTTGAGCGCAGCGTACGAGATCGATATGTCGTTGTTCAAGACGATGAAGGATGGGAACGTGAAGAAGATCTTCTGCGGGGTCCACTCAAGAGTTGCCTGTGTGAGCGTGAGAAACTGGTTCGGTATGATCGCAAACAGGATGAACATGAGGCCGGTGAACAGGATGGCTCCGAGCATCGCTCTGGCCCAGGTGAGCGGCCGGCCATAGATCCACCCGAACGCGATACCGGCCATTGACATCAGCACGCCTCCAAGGGCGAGCATCTGGGCGACGGTCGCAATGACCCACCCACGCGGAACGTTCGGGTACAGAGCACGTCCGAGCTCATCGAACTCGGGAGACTCGACCATGTGCACGACAAAGGACGCACCCAGGGCCACGACAAGGCCAATCGCGATGAGCGCGATTCCTGTGATGAGATTTCTTCGTTCTCTCACGAGTCTCCAGAGCGGGTTCCGCATTGTACGTCGGTGACGTTGTCTGCAGCATTCAAGCCGTACCCCCACTATTTGTCACGAAATTGGTAGGGAATCTTGGTAACCGGAACAAGCACATGGAGGCGAGCAGCTGACCGCTGTGAGCTGAGATCTGTTCAATGAGGGATGGCTCGCTGTGGACGGCTAGAGTTTCTGCGGCCAACAGGTCGACCCCTTCAGACATCCCACAGACATCCCAGCAGGAGGACGCCGCAAGCGTGACCGCCGACATCTCATCGAAAAGACCAATTCGACCCGGGACTGAGGACACCGGGACATCAATGGCCGGCAACTACGTATTGGTTGCGACGGTTCTGTTCGTACTCGGAACCGGGATCACTGCACTTGCATCCCTGCAACTTGTGCTCCCAGACCTTCTCTCTGGTGCTACGTACGCAACGTACGGTCGACTGGCTCCGGCAGGCAGAGCACTGCTGACAGGTGCCTGGCTCCCACTTGGGGGACTTGGGCTCACCTTCTACGCGCTTGGCCAGATCACAGGCGGCACAGTCAGACGCAAGGCGCTTGCAACCGCAGCACTCGTCGTGATCACGTTTGGGGCGATCACAGGAGCCGGTGCCGTCGTAGGCGGCCTGTCATCTGGCATAGCCGGCCAGGAAGGACCGCTCTGGACGAGGGCGATCTCAGCCGTCGGATATCTGCTCGCTGGTGTGGCGATCACTGCAATGGCCAAACAGAAGCCAGACAGACTCGGGCCGGCGGGCTGGTACCTCACTGCCGCCCCATGGTGGCTGGCAGGTTCTGCGTTGTTCGGGCTCATACCTCTGAGGGCCGGAACGTCCGGCTCGATCCAGTCGGCATTCGCGAACGTAGGCACCCACCGTTTGTTCGTGGTCACCATGGCTGTAGGCCTCATCTACTTCGCGTTCTCCAAGATCAGTGGGGCGGACCTCTCAGGATCGAGGCCTCTGGCTGCACTCGGGTTCTGGTCCCTGACACTCACCTGGGCCTTCATGGGTGGTGTCGAACTCGTGTACTCGGCGACTCCCGATTGGTACGAGACGCTCACGATTGCCTTCGCGATCGGAACACTGGTACCTGCGCTTGCGATCGCCACCGACCTCGGTCTGCTGCTCAAGGGCCATGTACAGGACATCGGTGACAGGGCAACACTTCGATACGGAATCGTCGGTGGCCTCGCTCTCGCCGGAGCGACGGTCGTCAATCTCCTCCTTGCCTGGAGAGCAACAAGCGCTGTCGTTCAGCACACGACTTGGACGACGGGCCTCGACGTTCTCCTTGTTCTCGGCGGAGGATCCTTTGCGATCTTTGCTGCCAACAGCTTGCGCAGAGGCGGACGGGCCTCAGGCCCGAGTTTCCACTTCGCATGGTCGGTGTTCGGTCTGGCAGGTGCGACGGTGGGACTGCTCCTCGGTGGCGTGGTCACAGGGTTCTCCTGGATCGCAGGCCCCTCAAGTCAGCTCTTCGGGAACCACGGACCCGGCTACGAGATTGCCGTCACATCGCTTTCACCGTTCGTGTGGTTCGCGGCCATCTCACTGACCCTCTACGCAGTTGCGCAGATCTTCTATCTGGTGCGGATCAACTCAACCTCCGATCAAGGACTTGCCACCCCCGATGAGCGCCCCGACTACGACCTCGAGTTCGAGGGCTCGCCACGCTACGTGACATGGAGAAGACTGGTGTGGGGGGCCGTCGCCGTATGGATGGCCGCT
>QMQC01000335.1 GCA_003648875.1 Actinomycetota bacterium | reverse complement strand
TCGTAACAAGAGCTCGAGAGCTGGGGCCTGAGGGAACTTCGGTGCGGTTCCGAAGCCGCCGTTCACACGGTCGAACGATCCCGACATTCGCTCAATTGCTCGCTCGACGTCCTCGATTCGTGGGAGTGTTGAACGCTCGGTTCGTGCAGCGGAGATCGTCGCAGCGATGTTGTCTGCTTGTTCCAGCGCGTCTTGCCTGTTGGTGTTCCACGCATCAAGCACGGCAGTCATGACATCCATGAAGGACGGGTGGTGGCCCATCGTTTCCTTCGGAAAGTAGGTGCCCGCACAGATCGGCTTCTGCTTCGGTGTGAGGAACACCGTCATCGGCCAGCCACCTCGACCGGTCGTTGCGGTGACCACATCCATATAGATGCGATCGACGTCGGGTCGCTCCTCACGATCGACCTTGATGTTGACGAAGTTCTCGTTCATGAAATCGGCGGTTTGCTCATCCTCGAAGGATTCGTGCGCCATGACGTGACACCAGTGGCAGGTGGCATAGCCAACCGACAGGATCACCGGAACGTCGCGTCGCCCCGCCTCGGCGAACGCCTCGTCACCCCACTCATGCCAGTCAACCGGGTTGTCCTTATGCTGGAGCAGGTAGGGGGAAGTCGCCTCAGCGAGTCTGTTGGGCATGGCAGCAGGCTACGACGTTGAGTAGCGTCCACCGACGGTGTGGAGCGCGTCACCCACTCGAGGTAGCGCTCGCAGCGTGCGCCGAACTTCTGCGGGCTGCAGACCGGACTCAGTCCGGTCTGGAACCCTGGGTTCGCGGGGCTAGTTGAGCTAGTTCCGGCTCAGGGAGATGAGGCGGAGCATCTCGATGTACATCCAGATGATGGTGACCATCAGTCCGAACGCTCCGTACCACTCGAAGTATCTGGGTGCACCTGCGTCGGTTCCACGGACGATCATGTCGAAGTCGAGCATGAGATTGAGCGCTGCGATGCTGACGATGAAGACCGAGACCAGAATCCCGAACGGGCCGGTCATCAGCGGGATCGACACACCAAAGAGCGAGAGCATCATTGTCGCGACATAGAAGACGAAGATCCCGACCGTCGCTCCGATCACGATACCTCTGAACCTGGCCGTGACCTTGATGGTGCCGGTTACGAACAGCACAAGCATGCAGAGGAACACCGCGGCGGTTGCGAGGATGGCCTGGAGGACGATCCCGTCATACGCAACGTTGTAGATGTGACTTATCACACCGAGTGCGACGCCCATCGTCAGCGCATAGATCGGACCGGTGAACACAGCTAGTTGTGGCTTGAAGGCTGTGACGATCGCAAGGACAACGGCACCGATCAAAGCAAGGAACCACCAACCGGGGACTTCGCTGGAACCGGTTTCCGGCTGAACGAGCGACCAGCCCCACATGCCAGAGCCCACGACCAACGCCAACAGAAAGGCGGTCTTCGCCACCGTCCCGCTGATCGTCATCGGGTCCTCGTCTCCGACCGCAAACGGGATCTTTGCGCCTTGAAGAGTCGCATCGGTGGCCACAGATCCGGCAGCGCCGTGCTCGGGCAGCGCACCGAACTGCCTCGAGAGTGTCGGGTTGGCCATGGCCTCTCCCTGGGTTGCGGACCACGAACGGTACTCACTCGCCGATCTTCTGTCCGATAATCGCCACCTCGGAACTCCGAAGTGTCTAGCCTCGCGTCCATGACCGGTACTACGGGCGACAAGACGCCTGCTTCATCCGTCGTCGATCGGGTCGTCGCCTCCATTCCATCTGACCTACCCGATGAACAGCGTCTTCTCATGGAACCGTTCGTCCGCATGTACCTGCGACGGCTTCCCGAGGTTGAACTACCCGATCTCTCTCCGGAGCAGCTCCTTGCCGAGATCTGCGATCTTCTCGAATTCGTGAGTGATCGGCCTTCTGGCGACAGCAAGATCCGGGTCTTCAAGCCCCAGGGCGGAGAGTGTGGCTACACGACACCCGGATCTGTCGTGCAGGTCGTCTCAGACGATCGCACCTTCCTCGTGGACTCCGTTTCGGCGGCTGTGGCGACCGCTGACGCGACCGTCGTGCGACACCTCCACCCCCTTATCGGAACCGTGCGTGACGACGAAGGGTCACTGACGGGCATCATCAAAGCCCGCGGAGCCAGCCGCCGCGAATCCGTCCAACACTTCGAACTCGACCGCGAACTCAGCGAGGAGGAGTCAGAGGCGCTCGAGGCGGCCATCCACAGAACGCTCATCGACATTTCCAAAGTCGTTTCAGACTTCGAACCCATGCGTGCGATTGTCGGGACGATGATCAGGACGGCCAAAGCGGGTGTACACCGCTACTCATTCGAGGAGATCTCTGAAACGGTCTCGTTCCTCGAGTGGCTCCTTGAGGACAATTTCGTATTCCTCGGGTATCGCCGGTACAACATCGAAGAACGGGATGAAGGTGCATGCATCCTGGCAGACGTTTCAACGGGACTCGGGATATTGCGAGACTCCGAATCCGAGCCCACTGCGGTCCCTCTGGCTGACCTTCCGCCTCATCTTCAGGAGCGGTACCTCGGCGGTGATTTGTTGGTCATATCGAAGACGAACAGGCACTCGACGGTTCATCGTGATGCTCGTATGGACTACATCGGGCTTCGACACATCGGTGCGGAT
>QMQC01000334.1 GCA_003648875.1 Actinomycetota bacterium | reverse complement strand
GCAGATCCACCACAATCCTCTTTGCCTCGATATCAATCCCGGGTACGAGGGCGTTGACGAACGGCACTTCCCCCGTCGCTCCATCGTGCGTCTCGACCACCAGCCGGTCCTGCGCTGCGCCTGTGATGACGTCAACCACCCTGCCAACGGCCTGCCCATCGACAGTCACGACATGACAGCCAACAAGATCTTCCGGCCACCACTCCCCTGGTTCGAGTTCACGGCGCTCGGAACGGTGAATGGCAAACTGAACACCCTTGAGGGCGTCGGCTGCGTTGCGATCGCTGATCCCGACAAAGGACACGATGTAGTCACCCTGGTGGCCTCGAACGGCAGAGATCTCAAATTCCCGCGGCTCATCCTCGTTGGTGAGCAGCAGAGCACCTTCGACGAATCGATCCCCGGCATCCTGGAGCATGCCCCGAACGACAACATCCCCGTGGATCCCGTGCGCTCTGCGCACGTACCCTGCGGGGATGCGATCTTGACCTGGTGAGGTCATGTGAACCTGACCGTGTCAGTCAAGAAAGTCCACGTCAACGGCAAGACCCTCTTCGTCACCGGCTGCGCCTGCGACGTTGCGGATGGCACGCGCAACTCGTCCACGCTTCCCAATAACTCGACCCATGTCGTTCTTTGCTGCACGGACCTCGGCTACGACAGCGTCGTCTCCGTCAGAGACCACATTCACCTCAACGGCGTCAGTGTCATCAACGATCTCCGAAACAACGTAGGCAACAACCTTCTCGACGATTTCTCCCTGACTCATGATTCATCCGAACTGTCGTCTGCTTTTTCTTCAGCAGCGTCTTCGATCACTTCTTCGGTGGCAACCTCGTCCACGGCGTCGACCTCGACCTTAACTGCCTCATCGATCACTTCTTCAGTGGCAACCTCGTCCACGGCGTCGGCCTCGACGCTCACTACCTCTTCGATCACTTCTTCAGCGAGCTCTTCAACCACGACCTCGGCTGCATCTTTGACAGGCTCTTCGGCCTTGTCACCACCGACGGTGTGGATCTCGCCCCTTTCGACCTTGAACAGTGTCCAGGCGCCTGAGATCTCGAGGAGCTTCTGGGCGCGTTCTGTGGGCTGGGCTCCGGTGCGCAGCCAGTGGAGGGCACGCTCGTTGTCAATCTTGATGAGCGATGGATCCTGGCGCGGGTCATAAATGCCAAGCTGTTCGATGTACTTGCCGTCGCGGGGTTTGCGCGAATCCATGACGACGACGCGATACGTCGGCTGTTTCTTCTTGCCAAGCCGCGTCAGGCGGATCTTGGTTGCCATCTGATTACCTCTTCTTGTAGGGGCGTTGCGTGGCCGGCATCGAGAGCCCGGGGAAGGGACTCTTGCCACCGACCATGGCTTTCATCATCTTCTGTGCCTGTGAGAACTGCTTGAGGACTCCATTGACGTCCTGTGGCCTCGTTCCGGAACCTGCGGCGATACGGCGCTTGCGACTGCCGTTGATCGTCTTGGGGTTCCTGCGCTCGGATGGGGTCATCGATCTGATGATGGCCTCCACGCGGGCGAGTTGTCTGTCGTCCACCTGAACGTCCTGCAGGGCCGTCCCTGCGCCTGGGAGCATACCAACGAGCTGCTGCAATGGCCCCATCTTCTTGATCTGCTGGAACTGCTCGAGGAAGTCTTCAAGGTCGAACGTGGCGCTGAGCATCTTCTCAGCCGCACGTTCTGCCTCGTCTTGGTCGTATGTCTCCTCGGCCTTCTCGATGAGAGACATCACATCACCCATGCCGAGGATCCGAGATGCCATGCGATCCGGGTGGAACACATCGAGATCGCCGATCGTTTCGCCAGTACCGACGAACTTGATGGGAACTCCGGTGACCTCACGTGCCGAAATGGCTGCACCACCACGGGCATCACCATCGATCTTGGTGAGCACGAGGCCGGTGATATCGGTGTACTCGGAGAATCCTTTGGCCACGTTCACGGCTTCCTGGCCAGTCATGGCATCGACAACCAGCAGCGTGTCATCCGGTTCTGCGATCTTCTTGATTGCTGCGAGCTCATCCATGAGATCCGCATCGATCTGAAGACGGCCGGCCGTGTCGATGATGACCACGTTGGCGCTCTCGTCCCTTGCAGCCTTGAGACTCGCCTTGACAACCCTCGTCGGTTTGCCCTTGCGATCCACATAGACGGGGATAGCGATCTTCTTGCCGAGTGTCTCGAGTTGGTCGATGGCCGCTGGGCGCTGCAGGTCGGCTGCCACCAGCATGGGGCGCCTGCCCTTGCCCTTGAGATGCCTCGCGAGCTTGGCTGCTGTGGTCGTCTTGCCTGAGCCCTGAAGACCAACCA
Source organism: Actinomycetota bacterium (assembly GCA_003648875.1). GTDB lineage: Bacteria > Actinomycetota > Acidimicrobiia > Spongiisociales > UBA5794 > B3-G11. The sequence goes on along the minus strand of QMQC01000334.1, from coordinate 314 downwards.
TGAGGATGACCTGCGGAGGGGCGGCCGGGCGCTTCAACGGAGCGGCTTCTTCGCCAAGCGTTACGACCAATTCCTCGTGGACGATCTTGATGACTTGCTGACCAGGGGTGAGACTCTTCGTCACCTCAACTCCAACCGCCCGATCCCTGACCCGTGCGACGAACGTCTTCACGACTGTGAGGTTGACGTCTGCCTCAAGCAGCGCAATGCGGACTTCGCGCAAGGCAGCATTGACATCGTCTTCGCTCAGACGCCCCTTGCTGCGAAGCATGGAAAAAACGCCGCCAAGGCGCGTTGACAGGGAGTCGAACATG
>QMQC01000333.1 GCA_003648875.1 Actinomycetota bacterium | reverse complement strand
TCGCGCTCCAGCCATTCCGATGGTGGATGGTTGGGCTGCCCAGAGTTGATCCGCGTTGACACCGAATAGAGATCGACTCCTTCAACTCCACCACCGTTGTCGAGCCACTCCTGGACGCGGGGGACTTCCTCCTGACAGTGTGGGCACCAGTGGGCGAGGAAGACGATGCCCTTGGCCGTTCCGTCGCTTGTGATCGACACATCGTTGCCGGTGTAGTCCTGGCCGAAGACCTCGGGGGCCACAAGTCCGGTGGCTGAGGTGTCAACAGAGACCTGGCTCGGCATCGGCGGTAGGGATGTGCCGCTGAGTTCAGGTGTCCCGTACTCGGCGCCGATTTCTTCATTGCCGAACATCACAGCAGCAATGAGCAAGAGTACGACGAGTCCGCCGACCGCCCCAATGATGATGCCGGTCTTGGATCCCGATGATGACCTGTCAGCCATGTGGTGCCTTCTTCTGTCGATTGGTGTGGTTGGAGAGTGCTAGGCGGATGTTGCCACGGTGCGGGAGCTATTGACTCGGTTTGCCCACAGCAGCACGAGGATGAGGGCGAACGCCGACAGCGCCATGTAGGGGATCGTCACGAACCCGAATTCCTTGATGTAGGGCGCGGAACACGGCGGGCCGACTGCGGCGCACGCTCCCGAGTCAAGGCTCGGGAAGGCCTGGATCAGGCGATGCCAGATCGCCACGCCGAGACCGATCACAGCCAGAACTGCCGCATAGAGCCTGATCCCGTTGTCCTTCCGCCACGCCGCGATGGGCAGCACGATCGCGATCGGGTACATCGCGATTCGCTGGAACCAACACAGCTTGCAAGGGATGAGGTGTGCGATCTCGGAGAGGTAGAGGCTGCCGGCCATTGCCGCGATAGCCACTCCCCCCGCGAACCACAGGGTGATACCGCGAAGAAATTCGAAGGGATTCCTTCTCTTGCCGCGTCCCATGAGGCCGATCGAGAGCAGTCCGATCGTCATCACGTTTGCAGCGATTGCTCCCATGGCGAAGAAGAGCTTCATCGTTTCGAAGGACATCTGGCTCCTACTCGGATCAACACTCAAAACCTAATAGGGCTACGTAAGTATCAAGTAACCGTCCTACGCTTCGAAGCATGAACGGACCTCTCTTCTTCGCAGTAATGATGGCGCTCGTACTTGCCTTTGGGATCGCCATGTTCTGGCAGGAATCGCGCCGGATGCGACACCCCGAAACGATCTATGGCGTCGAGGATTCAATTGAGTTCATATGGGATGGACTTGGGGAGGACAAACTCGGGCTCAAGAAGTCTGACGTTCGGCGCATCCTCGAGTGGGAGATGCACTACCTCCAGCAGCCGAACCTGTGGGCGGAGGACGGGCCTCCCGTTGTCGGGGGTGAACCAGCAGCCCGATACACCCAGGAACAGGCGCTCGAGGCTGGGTTCTCATACGAGCCGGTGCAGATCTTCGGTGTCATGGATCTCCAAGCGGTCTATCTGCACGCGATCGGTGCGGTTGGAGAGATCGTCGACCCGCAGGAGTGAACCGTGTTCAGGTCATTATCGGGGATGTGTCAATACAATCCCGTTCCGAATGCCGGTGACCGGCAGCTCGCACAGAGGCAGACAAGATGGCAACCCGACAGACCATGATCGCGATCGTCGCGGCGGTCGCCATTCTCGGTACTGCGTGCACGAGTGGCGCTGACGAGCCGACGACGACCACATCATCGACCGCGACCATTCCGATCGAAGTCCCCGACCTCGAATTCGGTAGCGGTGAGGTGCCATTCACCGTTCCTGCCGGTTTCCCTGTCCCTGACTCAGCGGTCATTGGTTCAACCCTGATCGATGGGGTGAACGGCCGCACCGAGATGATCATCAACTTCCCTGCGACTGTGCCGGACGTTGTCTCCTTCTACGAAGTGAACCTCCCTGCGCTCGGTTTTGCCGTCACAGATTCAAGAGGCACAGAGGCCGAGTGGGACATCAAGGTCTCCAAGGACGGTGTCACGGCGACGATTCGCCTGACCTTTGGTGGCACAGGCCTGTCGTCCGGGACATTCGTCTTCGACCACTCCTAGTGATTCGTCAGACTTCCACACGGGGACCGCACCGGTCTACTCGGACTGCGAGAAGCGTGCGTAGGTCGCTCAACCCTTGATCAACTTCACGACATCTTGGGCCAGGCGTTCGTGTTTGGACACGAAGAAGTGGTCTGTACCCGGGTACGTGATGATCTCAGCTGAGATCGATTCGGCGTATTTGGCGAGTTCATCTGCCTCGATGAACTGATCCCGTTCGCCAATGACGAACGCTCGTCTTGCTTGGGCGAGGTCTGCCGCGTCCGGTAGGGATGGCGTCAATGGGCTGCTCACCGGTGGGGCGATGCCGACATAGGGCACATTCGAACCGGTCTTCGCCTGCCAGCTCAGTGAGACCGCGGCACCGAAGGACCATCCAACCATGCCGGCCACGGAACTTCCGAGACCGGCTGCGTAGCCCATGGCCGCGTCGACATCGCGTAGCTCATCATGGCCATCTCCGTGGACGCCCGTCGATCCTCCTGCCCCGCGAAAGTTGAAACGTAGGACATCAAACCCCTCTGAAACCGCGCACCTGGCAATGACTCCAAGGATCGGTGCGCGCATCGTGCCGCCTTGTTG
>QMQC01000332.1 GCA_003648875.1 Actinomycetota bacterium | reverse complement strand
GCCACCAAGGCAACAGCCAAGAAGTAGCACGCTCGCCATTCATCGAGAGAGGCGGGACCCTTCTGGGTCCCGCCTCTCTGTTCGTCAGTCGTCAGTCGTCAGTCCACTAGCTCGAGACGATGGGATCTATGTCTCCGGCGGCATCGATCCAACCCTGCACCATCTCGATCGTTGGCAGCCTCTGCACGAGCCTGCGTCGTGTGTTGATCTGGGTCATGGCGACCATCAGGTTCTCGGCGTTCCTTCGCCGAAGGAGCTTGACGGTGTCGACGCCAACTGCCGAAAGCAGATCGGCATACTCAGAACCGATTCCCCCAACACGCATCATGTCTGCCTGGTGGGCCCACCTGAGGAGGTCGGCTGTGGCGATGCCCGTGCGCTCAGAGACCGCGCTCCTCCCCCTTCGCGTTGACGCCTGTTCGAGAAGTGCCTCAGTTGTTCTGACCTTCGACTTGCGCAGCCTCGTCGCATTCCGATGTCCGATCGATCGTATCGAAGAGATCGATGCCATTTATTTCCTCCCCGACACACTCGTCCAGCAACGCATCAGCCGAGACTACCTGTGTCGTGGGCGTCGTGTGAAAGTCATTGCTGGGTCTCCGGAAGATCATCAGGTCGATCGTAGATCGGAGGCGACAGATGGTCGTACCAGACGACTTCGACGGCACCAGAGTGGGACGCAACCACATCGTGAAGATCAACCGCCCCCTCACCACCCATCAGGTGATCCCAGATCGAGTAGTCGAGCACGATCGGCCAGCCGACTGCATACCGATACTTGGGTAGGACCGCATCGGCGGATGTCTCCGATGCCATGTCGATCAGCGTGCCAACAGTGGCTCCGTCAATCCCTGGCTGATCGCCACGTGCGACGACGCATCGCCGAGTCGTGCGATCTCTCGAAACGAGGTCGAGCGCAGCACGCAGAGGCGACGCACTCCCTTCTGCCCACTCCGGATCCATGACCACGGTGCATCTGCCAAAGTCAATCGCCTCAACGAGCTCGTCTGCGCCAGATCCGAGAGCAACGACCACCTCATCCACAGGCCATTCAGCGGCATCATCAACTACGTGCTGAAGCAAGGACTTGCCTCGAAGAAGCGCGAGATACTTCGGTCCAGAGAACCCTGGAGTCGCGTCAGCAGCAAGGATGATGGCAACCGTTGACATGACACCGAGGGTAACGCGTATCAGCCCTCGCCAGGCCTCTGACCGGTCTGTGCCCTGTGCCCTGTGCTTTGTGCCCTCTGCGTGTTGATCCAATCCTCGAAATCGCCTCGAGCTACTCGCCACTCACGGCCGAACTTCACGGCAGGAAGTTCACCGCTTCGCAGCACAGAAGTGACGACGAAGGTCGACACATCCATGTAGTCACAGATGTCGGCAACCGTGAGCCACGGTTTGTCGAGATCAACGGGAATTCGATCCATGTCCCCAGCGTAGGCCACCAGAGCCACCCATTCCAGATGCTCGAGGAATCTCTTGCGCATCAGCCGATGCAGCGATATCTTCACCTAGCTCGGAAACAAGACCACCCGGTCGCACGCAGAGGGTCGTAGGGGCCTAGCGGGCGGCGGTCCGGGAAGGTTGAACATATGATCAGCGCATCGATCGCTGAGACCCACCGATTTGGTCGCGTCCGAAAGAACGGTTACGACCCGGCTGAAGTCGATGCAGTTGTTTCTCGTCTGGTAGACGCGTTGCGTCGCAACGACGAACGTATCACTGCACTCATGGAGAGGATCGACGCCGCCGATGCATCGGCGGACGCCATTCGCAAGACCTTCGTCGCTGCAGAGACAACCCGCGACGAGATCCTCGCTGACGCCAGAACCGAGGCAACCACGATTGCGGACGAAGCTCGGTCCAAGGCAGAGGAAATGGTCGACAACATCAGCGAGATGGATGTCGAGGTCGCAGGCAGGCGCCAAAGAGCCCTCACAGAGGTCTACCGAGACGCTGAACGCAGAATGGTGATGATCGAACAACAGACCGCACAACGCTCTGCGGACGCGGAGTGGGCCGTCAGGGATGCGATCGACGTGAGAAATCGCAGGGTGTCGGACACGGAGGCCGAAGCCGAGGCAATCAGGAACGAGGCCGAGGGAGAAGCTGCACAGATCCGTACGAGGATCGCAGCTATGGCTCAGGCAGCTGTTTCGCTCGAGAAGGCTGCCGAAACACTCGCCGCGACTGCACAGGACGGTGCCAGGGTCATCGACCTCACCGCCATGCAGCAGCTCGAATTGCCGAGGCCCGCCACCACCGAACCAACCTTCGTCGTGGAACCGGAAGCCGTCATCAACGACAAAACGCTTCTGGTCGGGGCAGAGTCAACCGAAGACACTACTGAGGAAGACGAGACGCCCAAGACCCGATATCAACGGTCGACCGGCGTTCCCTTGAAGGAGCGAATCAAGATCGCCCGGATGTCCGGCTAACCGGACACCCGAAGCGGGTGGAGAGATAGACACCGGTGGTTACCCCACCGGTGTTTGTCGTGGTAGAAGTTCACAGTTGACGGTTCACAGTTTCGGAATTGCGTTGACTGTGAACTGAGACTATCGAATGTATACATCAATGTATCTGATATAACCCGACTTAGGTTATACTGGTTGAATCGACTTTTCCAATCTACCCCCGCCACCG
>QMQC01000331.1 GCA_003648875.1 Actinomycetota bacterium | reverse complement strand
GCCGAGATACCAAAGGATCTCCCGGACAGGGACATTCGGCTTGATCACATTCCCACGGAGGATCCGTACTACGTCGACCTCGGGATGTTGTACAAGCTCGCCCAACTTGAGCAGGTACGCAGAGCACACTTCACAGAAAGCCCACTGCATCTCGCACTCCGTGGTCACATGGGAACCGGAAAGGATCACGATCTCGAGCAGTTCGCCGCAAGGCTCAGGACCCCTTACTACCGCATCCCACTGACCGGCGAGGTTCGCGACATTACGCTGATCGGATCAGTGAAGCTCCATGGCGACGGAATGGGTGGAACCGAGTCTCGCTGGGAGGACGGCGACATCACGAGAGCGCTCCGCGGTCCGTCCCTTGTGAACCTTTCTGAGTTGAACGCCGCAGGAGCGGAGACCCTGTTCGCCCTCCATGGACTCCTCGACCGTCACCGTGCGCTCGAACTTCCAACAGGCGAGATAGTCAGGCTTCGCGATGACGTTCGCATCTTTGGAACTCTCAACCCGACGGATCTGCGTGATTACGCCGGCACCCAGACACTCAACAAGGCATTTGCAGACCGTTGGATCATATGGGAGAAGACCTTTCCAAGCGCGGAAGACCTTGAGTCGATGCTCACGCGAAGACATCCGGGCTTGGACCCTGAGGTTCGAGATCTGTTGACCAAGCTCGCCGTCGAAGTCAACACATCGTTCACTTCCGGTGACGCTCGGACCAGGGTGGAAACACCGATGTCGCTGAGAACCGTGCTTGATCGTTACCCAGCCGGCCTACGGATGTACGCCACGGCTCAGGATCCGATGCGCGCAGCGTGGCAGGAATTCGTGATCCCCCATATCGACCCGTTCGACCGCGACCACTACGAGACCATATGGTCAGCCGTTGTACGGGTTGGTCCCGCCCGCGCCCCGTACGCTGAGTAGGCTTTCCGACTGAAAGGGTTTGCCATGCCGTCATTCGACATCGTCTCCCAGGTAGACATGCAAGAGGTCCGCAATGCCGTCGATCAGGCGTCTCGCGAGCTCGTGAACCGCTACGACTTCAAGGGCACAGGCACCACGGTGAAGCTCTCAGACGAAGGGATCACCGTCGAGTCCTCCGCAGATGGCCGTCTTGACGCCGCCATCGATGTACTCAAGGGCAAGCTCGTCAGACGCAAGGTGTCTCTCAAGTCCATCGCGGGCGGAGAGCCCAAAGAGATCGGCGGGGGTCGATACAAAGCGGTGTTCACACTCAATGAGGGCATCGCCCAGGATGCGGCAAAGGAATTGATCAAGGACATCAAGGAAATGAAGCTCAAGGTCCAGGTACAGATCCAAGGCGACCAGCTCCGTGTCTCTGGCAAGAAACGCGACGACCTCCAGGAGGTCATTGCAGCCATGAGAGACCTCGACTTCCGTCTCCCGTTGCAGTACGTCAACTTCCGAGACTGAGGCAGGCAACGGGCGGGGAGACAACTTGCCGCTACCGGACCCGCTCCCAACGCGACACAGTATTCAGTGGTTCGAAGCCGTTGGATCGGTAGAACGTTGCCGCACCCTCGTCCTGGGAAGAATGCCACACCGTGGCCGTTGTCATACCCACTGCGATCATCCGATTCATGCCCTCCCGGAGAAGTGCGGAGCCAACCCCCATCCGGTGGAAGTCCCTGTGCACGCCGACCGGTTCGAAGTACCCGATCTTGTTGCGATCGTCGTACCAGGTGTTCGTGAACCCTGCGAAGGTACCGTCCTGTGCCACTGCGACGATCTCGTCGCTCACGATGTAGCCGGGTTTCTGCATTCGGCGGAGGTACGACTCCGGCGTCCAGTCGCTCCCGAAAGCACCAGAGTGCACGCGAGCGAGTTGCACGACGTCCCGCATGTCGGCTGACCGAAGAATGAACGGAAGACCAGAGACGTCCGAGGGCGCCACCAATGTCCGACCGGTCACGACATATCCCCCGGCAGCCTTCTCGAATCCCAGGTCACGGATGACACTGAGAAGTGTCTCATCGGCGCCGAAGACATCGGTTTCGACGCGGCCCTCCTTCTCTGAGAGACCGATGACTTCAGAGACGATGACGGCACGCTCGTCATCACTGAGCCCAACCCTCGTAGCAACATCGAACGCTTGGAATCCGGGCCAGATGATCCCGAAGGCAGCGATGCCATGGTCGTCCTCCCAAACCGGGACCGTCTCATCGAGGTTGTGCTTGCGAAGCCCGCTGTAGATGCGATGCGCAACATCCCCCGGGTGCAGATTCGTCCCAACCCCGAACACCCCGGTGCGGCCAGCAACGAGACGTTGCATCTCAACAAGATCGGACTCCCCTTCGAACGTGCGACGTACCACCGGCATCAACCGATGGTACGTCGCCTGTAACACTCAGATCGAGTTCATCCCTCGTACTGGGCGAGGAACTCGTCAACGGCCTCGAGCACTCCCGCGGCCACGACCTCAGGATCCTTGCCGACAGGTGAAACCAGGAACCCATTGGCGGTCCATGGCGAGGCTGGATGGTCCTCTTCGACCATCCAGGCCCTGAACTCGTCGACGAGCTCGGACCTCTCAAAGGAAGCACCGCCAACAAACGTCAGCAAGCCATCCTCAACGGCGAAGGTCACCTCGAATGTTTCCTTCTCGCCGCCGAGAGCCCAGCCGATCGAGTCGTAGGTC
>QMQC01000330.1 GCA_003648875.1 Actinomycetota bacterium | reverse complement strand
GCTTTCCTGATCGAACGCGACACGGGATTCTTCGACGCGACCGGTGCGCTGGTTGACGTCACAACAGCGTCCGTGGCCGGTGGGGTCGAGGTATCAATGCGGTCAGAAGTCGTCGACGTGAAGGTCCAAGGAGGACGAGCACGCGGCGTGGTCCTGGCAGATGGTTCGATCATCGATGCGGGGCTTGTCATCAACGCTGCTGGTCCCTGGTGCAACCGTATCAACGCGATGGCTGGCCTCGAGATGCCCTGGTCGCTCAATCCTACGCGTGTACAGGTGATCTACCGTGCCCTCCCACCGGAGGTGCCAAGGCCCATCCCCGTCGTTGGAGATGCAGCCGGGGGGATCTACTTCCGTCCAGAGGCCGGCGGGGGACAGATCATTCTCGGCTCCATCCTCGAAGAGGACGAGGTCGAGACTGCCGATCCGGACAGCTACAACATCTCTGCGGATCGGGCGTTCATCGACCTGAAGATCCACGCGTTGCATCATCGGATTCCTTCTCTGCCTCACATTGGAGTTCCTGGCGGGATGGCCAGTCTCTACACCGTCAACCGACAGGATGTTCTTCCCGTCGTCGGCCCAACCTCGATAGAAGGGTTCGCGGTCGTGAACGGGTTCTCCGGACACGGCTTCAAGGAGTCCCAGATGATCGGCTCGATGATGGCTCAGTGGATCACAGGGGAGCGGGCCGACTTCGACACGGAAGTACCGATGAGTTTCTTCTCGGTGGATCGCGAGCCAGTCGAGATCCGTGACCACACTGTGCTGGCATAGCGGTCGCTGGCGCTCCCTCTCTGCTAAACAACCGTTCCCAGGTCCATCCTCTCAGCATTCTCCAGTGCCCTGACGGCCGCCGCGACGTCCATCGTTGCGATGCCGACAGACTTGAAGAGTGTTCGCTCGTACTGTCGAGCAGCCGGACTTGCCAGGAGCTCAGCCATTGTTGCGTCCGGTTTCTTGTCCGCCTGGATGAGGTCACCTGCCTCTTGCGCAGCGGCTGAACGGTCCTCTACCACGACGAACGCATCTCGGATGAACTCGGGCGGGATCTCTGCCATCGCGGGCGTGTAGGCACCGATGGCGTTGATGTGGACGCGTGGTTGGAGGGCGGAGACCACAAAGAGCGGTGTGGTTGACGGTGTGGCTGTGGTGACGATGGCCGCATCTCTGACGGCTTCGTCCGGCCGATCCGCGTGGCTGCCTCCCACGTCGTCGGCCAGTGCTGCTGCCTTTGAGAGATCACGACTCCACACGACGATCCGCGCGATGTCTCTGACTTCACAGATCGCGGTGATCTGATCTCGTGCCATCGCCCCGGCGCCGATCATCGCGAATGTGGTTGCGTCTCGCGGTGCGAGCATGTCGGTTGCGAGCCCGGCCCCCGCACCTGTGCGGATGGCGGTGAGTGTCGGGCCATCGACCAATCCGACGGGAGCGCCCTCTCCGTCGAACACGGCGACAACGCCGACGGGGTTGCCGGGAACCGTCGACACGACCTTGATCGCGACGTGCTGTTGAACCCGGCCGGGCATGATGAACGAACTGCCAACAAGTTGACGCTGGGGCGCCTCGGTATCTGGACCGAATGCCAGTCTCATGGCGTCAATGGCATCGGCCATCGGCAACGCATTACGTGTGTCCTCTGCGGTGAGGATTCTCACGAACGTTCGGAGAGTTGTGTCAGGTACGTCTCCCTGGCGCTCACCGACCCTGGATCATCGAGCGTCGTCATAGCGGTGGCCGCGTCGTCTCGTGTCGCGTCACCTGAGAGAATCTCAGCCACATGGGCCTTCGTGACGCGGATCGGGAGGCTTGGCTTGGAGGCGATCGTGGAGGCAATCTGGTGGGCTCTCCCAAATGCCTCCCCTGGTTCGGCGATCTCGTTGATGAATCGCGCTGCCTTGGCTTCCTGAGCCGTGAAGCGCCGGCAGGTCATTACGAGCTCTTTGGTCATTGCAGGTCCGATCTCACGAACCAGGCGCTCGATTCCACCCCACGCCAAGGGGATGCCGAGGTCGATCTCCGGGATGGAGAACACCGTGTCCTGTTCTGCGACCCGTAGGTCACATGCAGCCGCCAGAACGATTCCCCCTCCAACGACGTATCCGTGGAGAGAAGCAACCGTGACCTGGGGAATCGATTCGATGGCGTCTGCCATCTTGGACCCGAGTTCGAACGCGGCGTACTGTTCGTCCTCATTGGATGCTCCGATGGCCTCTGACAGCATGGCGATGTCCACACCGGCACAGAACGCCCTCCCGGCTCCGCTGACGACGACCGTTCTTGCCCCTGATCCACCGATCACGTCGGCGGCCCGGATCAACTCCTTCAACAGGTCCGTCGACAGGGCGTTCAGGCTGTCGGGTCGGTTGAGAGTCAGGGTCGCAACGTCGTGGGACGTGTCGAGCACCAGATTCGAGAATGGCACGGGTCTCCGATGGCGGTAGACGGTAGACTGTAGACCGTAGGGAGCTGTGTTGCGTTCGGTGCCTGGCTTCTGTCTTGGTAGATTCAGGCGAGGAGGACGGATGAAGAGGACAGTCCAGAACATCATCGACGTCAAGGGGAGCGATGTCTGGAGTATCGACGCCGATGCCTCAGTGTTCGAAGCCCTCGAGTTCATGGCGGACAAGAACATCGGTGCTGTGATCGTTGTGCATGGCGGGGAGC
>QMQC01000329.1 GCA_003648875.1 Actinomycetota bacterium | reverse complement strand
TGCGTGACAACCTGCCCAACAGGCGCAATCGAGAACCCTGCCATCACATCGGCGATGCTCGACGCGCAGGTGCGGGCGCTCTTGGACCAGGTTGACGAGCCCACCGGAATCCGCTTCGTGTGTTCCCGCGGCTCGATTGAGCCCCGCGATGGGTGGTCAGACGTCAGCGTTCCGTGCACCTCGATGGTGCCGGGTTCGTGGCTGCTGGCCTGTCTGTTGATCGGTGCTGGAGGTGCTACTGCGGTTCCGTGTGCAGAGAGCCGTTGTCCCCTCGGACTCGACGTTGGTGCCATCCAGGCCAATGACCTGGCTCACACCGTCCTTTCGGAAGCAGGACTGGCGCCCGGCATGGTCACGGGTGACGCGATCCACGACGCGATTCACCCTGATGGGTTTGAGGATCCTTTCGGACGTGACAGAGCCCCAGACGTGATGGTGGCGATCGCCCATGTTGCCCAGCGCGAAATCAATGTGGTCCACCCGGCTTCAAACACAGGTGTAGTGGAGATAGACGCGTCGTCATGCACTCTGTGTGGCCAATGTGCAAAGACATGTCCGACCAATGCCCTCGTTGAGACCTACGAGGGAGACCTCGTGTCGATCTCGTTCGATGCGCGCTCGTGCGTGAACTGCACACAGTGCGTCTCAGCGTGTCCTGAGATCAGGCGTGGTGCCATTTCGGTTGTCGGGCGTGTCGACGTGGCGATGCTCGTTTCCGGCCGTCAATCACTGAACGAGGGATCCGTTGAGACCTGTGAGGTCTGTGGCAAGGCGATAGCCCCGTCGACGATGATGAACCGGATCGCTGACCTCCTCGGTGAGGAGTTCGAGGCAACGACGGCAATGTTGAGGGGCCGCTGCCTCGATTGCCGTGGGCGACGTTGACCGCCCGACTCCCTCTGCGTCATGCCGGTAGTGCATCGGGACCACCAATCGTGTCCGTTGTGGCAAAGTCGAACACGGGCAAGACCACTCTGCTCCAATCGCTCATTCCCGAACTTCGGGCGCTCGGGCTGTCTGTTGGTGTGCTGAAACACCACGGCCATCCAGCGGCGTTCGACATGCCGGGCAAGGACACATTCAAACTGTCCGCAACGGGAGCTGACCTCGTCGTAGGAGTGAGTCCGGTGCAGGTGGCCACATTCCGTACCGTCGACGAACCGGATCTCGATGAGGTCCTGCAATCATCGTTCGTGGGTATGGACATCGTGCTCACAGAGGGACACAAGACGGGGTCGTATCCCAAGATCGAGGTGCATCGGGCTGCTCACACCTCAGAGTTGCTTTGCACGGAGGATCAGTTGCTTGCGGTTGCCACAGATGTCGACCTGACCCTCGATGTGCCGCAGTTCGGGATCGACGATGCTCGGGGACTCGCCGCATTCCTCGCGATGTGGATCTCGCGGGCGAACCATACGAACGCCCATGCATCGGCCGGAGTGCTCTGAGACGTCGTTGCTTGGTGCAATCTGACCAACGAAACTCGTTCGTCGTGGATCGTTCGTCGAAAGTCGTCTTCCCGTGCCCCAGACTGGAATCGAACCTGACGCGCCGAGTGGTCACACGCTCATAGATGTGCTGGTGCCACTGGGGGACAGCCGGTGGCTCGCGACGGATGCTTGACAGGGTGCCCCAGACTGGAATCGAACCAGCGCTCCCGGCTCCGGAGGCCGGTGCTCTATCCCCTGAGCTACTGGGGCCCGGCCGGATTGTAACCTTACGTCTTCGGCACTCGACTTCTCGTCGGCGCCGTTGGACAGGAAGCGAGACGGGCAACAGATGTCACTCCAACAACAACTCAGCGACATCGTCGGAGACGCATTCGAAGCTGAAGGCGTCGATCGATCTTTCGGTGAGGTCGTTGTGTCCCAACGCCCGGAGCTCGCCGACTACCAGTGCAACGGCGCTCTCGCCGCGGCAAAGAGCGCGCGGAGGAACCCACGTGAGATCGCTGAGGGTGTTGCAGGCCGTATCGACGAACCGGAGTTCATCGCAAGTCTCCAGATCGCAGGTCCTGGCTTCCTGAACATCGTCGTTGCGGATGGGCGCCTTGCGGAATCGGTTTCCGACATGGCTCGATCCGAGAGGCTTGGTGTTGAGCAGATCGACGATGATCGAACGGTCGTTGTCGACTACGGCGGCCCGAACATGTCCAAGGCGCTCCATGTCGGCCATCTTCGTGCCGCAGTCATCGGTGAGAGCCTCAAGCGGACCTTCAGATTCCTCGGATACAACACGATCGGTGACATCCACATCGGTGACTGGGGCATGCCCGTGGGCCAGCTCATCATCGAACTCCAGGATCGCCAGCCCGACCTCGTGTATTTCGACTCGGAGTACGACTCGAAAGTGGACGGCCCCTACCCGACAGAGTCGCCTGTGACACTCGATGACCTCTCGGATATGTATCCGGCGATAACCAAGCGCTGCGCCGATGATCCAGAGGTAGCCGAACGCGCTCGTCAGGCAACCTTCGATCTCCAGAACGGACGTGAGGGATACCTCGCGGTATGGAAGCATTTCCACGATGTGTCCGTGTCAGAGCAGAGGAAGGACTTCGGGGCACTCGGCGTCGAGTTCGACGTCTGGTACGGAGAGTCGACGGTTCACGATCGGCTCGAACCCATGGTTCGCGATCTTCTTGCGTCTGGAACGGCGCGAGAATCCGAGGGCGCAGTCGTGGTCGACG
>QMQC01000328.1 GCA_003648875.1 Actinomycetota bacterium | reverse complement strand
CGGTACGAAGGAGCCGATCGACTCAGCGGACTGAGCCGCACACCAGATCGTTGTATCTCTCAACCCGACGGCCGAGCTAGGCCGCCCAAAACGGCACCTATGCATGACTCGTGCCGAGAGAGGGCTAGTCGCGTCTAGCGCCGGATATGGGTTAGGGCGTGAGCGAGTCGAGTTTGGTGTCGAACCAGTCAGCCATGGGTTCGATCTCCTCGTCGTACATTGGCCATCCGTCCTCATCGAGAATCTCATCGCACCACTCGGGATGACCAACCTGGTTGCACCACCATGCCACCAACCAGTAGCTGATGTCCTGCATGGCGGACGTGTAGTCCAGTTCGAGCTTGAAGTCTGCGCCGGTCTGTGCGATCACGTTGACGACCGGGTCGATGTTGCGTAGATACCGAGCGATTGTCGCACCGGTCTCAGCTAACGGTTGCTTCTTCGCATCGCCACCCATGCTGTGCGACCTTACACGCGACAACGGTGGGCTGGCGAGCCGCGTGCTTCGAACCTGACAGGCGCTGGAGCCTGCCGCTAGCATCCGATCCGATGTCTACTGCTCCATGTCGCAGTTGTGCAGCAGCACGGGATACTGCCGATCTGACGTGTCCGTTCTGTGGAATCGCCAACCGGCCAGGAGCGACACGACTCCGAGACCACCGAGTCGCATGCATATCGTCGACTGGCACGCGCTGTGAGGACTGCGGATCGAAGACAGAAGCCAACGATGTGCTCTGTGCCGCCTGTGGACGGGCAGCGGAGAACACCGTCACCAACACGGAGTCAACCGGTGTGCTGGCAGCCCCGTTCGTGCTGCTCATAACGGCTGGCATCGTGCTGTTGCTGAAGGTCTTTCCGGCGATGAACACCTCTCATGAGTTTGGTGGCGACAATTGGGTGTCGCCGCGCGTCATGAACCCGTGGATCTTCATCGTCGGAGTCGTCGTCGCCATCTGGGGGATTTCGGTCCTCGTGATCATGCAGAACAATCAGGATCGTTGGACGGGCCACCCGAAGACGCGGGGCAAGATACGCAACCAGTCGTGGTTCCAAATTGTGGCAGGCGTCGTCCTGGTCGCGATTGCAGTCGCCACCTGACTGCGGGCAGTCGAGCGGCCACCGCCCGAACTGTGCGTGCAACACCACCTACATCATCGCATTACGACACACCCAGCCGGATATGCGCTGTCTGTTTGTGAGTTACCCGAACGTGACGGTGGCCAGAAGTTCGTCGGCGGTTTCAAGGAAGTCACGAAAACCGAAGGGGCCCGCTGCGGCCATGATTACAACCACGTTGTCGCCGACCTCCACGACAGTGAATCTGATCTGTTCGCCATCGGTGAACCTAGGAGGGTCGAGATCTACCTGGCTGTAGGTTTGGTTGTTCGGGAACACGGTTGTTTCAGCCGATCCGCCTCCAGGCACCACGATATCGACGATGAACGAGACACCGTCAATGCCTCCTACTGTCGCAGGCACGACTTGAGAAGCGTCGAATATCGCTTCGTTCTGAATGGTCTCAACAACGGTCTCGCCCGAGTAGGTAGGGAATAGTATGAAATTGAGTCCCTGCTGGCGTTCCGGTTGCCCGAGGAGCAATAGTGATGGGAACTCGCCGACGAAGTCCCAAAACTTGGTGGTTGAGAACGTGACTGTCGGGGTCATCACTGTCGTCGTGTAATCACCAACCGAGAGCCGTTGGCCATTTCCCATTAGCCTCCCGACAGGATCGAGAACCTGCACATCCGGGTCGAGGGTCGTCGTTGTTGTAGCCACCTGTGTTGCGGATGTTGTAGCCACCTGTGTTGTGGATGTGTTCACCGCTTCAGACACCGTCGAATTGCTGCACGCTGCAAGCACGAGCATGAACGTGACCCCGAACGTAAGTTTTGCGAACACTGTCGTCTCCTTACCCGGGACATCGCAGTAGAGCAGCTTGCCAACAGACAGTTGGATCCGATCGTTTCATCGAGAATCAGGCATGTCTAGGCAACTGTCGCTTACACGATGATTGCTCGAAAGCCCCTCCGAAACAGCCGCTCATATCGGCTGTGATCTCAGGGGGTGAACGCAACACTGTTGGTGAGATGCTTGTTGTCTCGTCGAGGAGGTTGTTGTGGCTGTGTTCACGGATGCTGAGCGGATCGAGGTGTGGGACCGTCGTGCGGCTGGGGAGTTGAACCGGTCGATTGGTCGTTCTTTGGGCCGTACTGGTGCATCGATTCGGGCGTTGATCGAGTCCACGGGAGGGGTGCGGCCTGCAGTTCGGAAACGGTGTGTCCAGCATCTGACTCTGGTTGAACGTGAGGAGATCTCTCGTGGTTTGGCAACCAACGAGTCGTTGTGTGAGATTGCTCAACGTCTGGGTCGGGCTCCGTCGACGGTGTCTCGGGAAGTGGCCCGTAATGGTGGCCGTGACAAGTATCGGGCACATCGGGCCGATCGGACAGCGTTTCGGCGTGCTCGCCGCCCGAAACCCTCCAAGCTCTTCACCAATGAGGTATTGCGTGGTGCGGTTGAGGACAAGCTTGCCGATCGGTGGTCACCCCAACAGATTTCGGGCTGGCTACGGCACACGTATCGGGACAATGAAGGGATGCATGTGTCACACGAAACGATCTACCTATCGCTCTTCGTCCAGAGCCGTGGCGCCTTGAAACGTGAGCTGACACAGCATCTTTGTACCCGGCG
>QMQC01000327.1 GCA_003648875.1 Actinomycetota bacterium | reverse complement strand
TCCAGCGGATTGCGGATTTCGGACTTCGGACTTCGGACAGGGAGCGCAGCGACCGCCCGGTAAGCGCAGCCGCAGGCGGAGTGACCACACTACGGTTCACGCCCATGCACAGGTTCATCGCTTCCGGCTTCGGTGTGGGGCTGATCCCTTCCAGGCTCTGGGGTTCCGACAACGGAGCTGGCACCTTCGGCGCCGGCCTGGCAGCGCTACTCGGATTGTTGTGGTGGCACAAGCCCTGGTGGTGGCACGCGGCTGTCTTCGCTGTGTTCCTTCTGCTCTCCCTTTGGTCCGCCGCACCGTTCGCCGAGGACCATAGCGACCCCGGTTGGATCGTCGTCGACGAGATGGCTGGCACCTTCATCGCCGTGATCGGTCTGGCTGGTTGGCCATGGCTCATCGCCGTCGTGGTCGCTCGACTGGCAGACATCTTCAAGATCCTCCCCGGAGTCCCACAGGCCGAGAAGCTTCCCGGAGCGGTCGGCATCACCATGGACGACGTGATTGCCGGTCTCTATGGCTTGGCGGCCGGTTGGTTGGCGTATGTGATGATGTGAAGAGGAAGTTCACCGTTGTTGGTTCACAGTGTCGGAAGGGTGCTGACTTCGAACTGTGAACTCAAGACTCTGGTCTTCTTTATGCCAGATCTATGTAACGCGCAGCGGCTATGCCGTCGAGATCGAGCAAACCTGCCGCCTGCTCCTGGGTCATCGGCTCGTCGAGGGCGATACCCATCATCGCGGCGGTGCCGTCCGGTGCACGACCGACAACCATGTCCGAAATGTTGCTCCCGACATCACCGAGGTATGTTCCGACACGACCGATGCTGCCCGGCAGATCCTCGTTTCGAACGAGAAGCATGTGGTCCGTGAGTGGCACCTCGAAGGCGTAGCCATCAACGCCAAGGAGGACCGCGCCCCTCCGCTCCATGTACGTCCCGACAACAGTGCGGTGCCGACCAGCAACAACGCCGCTGATGCGGATCACCGACTGGTAATCCGAGACCTCTTGCTGGCACTCCTCGATCACAGAAACGCCATGTTCCTCCGCCACGAGCGGCGCATTCACGTACGAAACAGGCACATCACTGATCGTCGACAGAGCACCCTTGAGTACCGCAAGAGCGAGAGGCCGAACGGGCTCATCCGCCAGTTGCCCCTGGGTACAGACAGTGAGCGTGTCCGGAAGACCTTTGGAGAACACTGCGAAGATCGTGCCGAGCTGTTCGGAAAGCTTGATGAACGGCCGAGCCTCCGGCGACACGGTCGTACCCATGTCAAGGTTCACGGCGCTCAACACGAACTCACCCGCAAGCGCATCGGAGACCGCTTTGGCCACTGAGATTCCTGCCTTGTCCTGTGCCTCCAATGTGCTCGCACCGAGGTGTGGAGTGACGGTGATCTGTGGGATATCGAACAGTGGGCTCTCGGTGGTCGGTTCCGTGTCGAACACGTCAACACCGGCACCGCCGACCTTGCCGCTGCGGACCGCTTCAGCGAGATCTTCCTCGCTCACGATGCCTCCACGCGCAACGTTCACGATCCGAACGCCGTCCCTCATCTTGGCGATCGAAGCTGCGTTGATGAGGTTCTCGGTTTCAGGGGTCAGCGGCACGTGGATCGTGAGCATGTGCGCCTCTGCGAACACCTCATCGAGAGTCAGCATCTCGACACCGAGGCGTTTCGCACGCTCCGTCGACACATATGGGTCATACGCGACGATCCGCATGCCGAAGGACAAAGCGCGTTGTGCAACAAGGGTCCCGATCCTCCCAAGGCCGAGCACGCCGAGGGTCTTGCCGTGCAGCTCTATTCCGCTGAACTCTCTCCTGTCCCATCGACCCTCCCTGAGGCTCCGATCTGCCTCGGGGATCCTTCGAGCTTGGGCGAGAAGGAGTGCCATGGTGTGCTCGGCGGCAGAGATCGTGTTCGCATTCGGCGCGTTGACGACCAGGACACCCCGCTCCGTGGCTGCAACGAGATCGATGTTGTCGACCCCGATTCCTGCCCTCGCCACAACCTTGAGCCCTGGAGCAGCTTCGATCATTTCACGATCGACCTGTGTCGCGGACCTCACGATGATCGCGGCAGCATCCCCCATGAGTCCCATGAGCTCGTCCCTTGACATTCCAACCGCATCGACCACTTCATGGGACGAAGAGAGGCGCTCAATTCCGGCATCAGCAATCGCCTCTGCAATAACGACTATCGGACGGCTCATTCCAGCTCCTCAGACCCTGTTGGGAGACCGCATAGTATCGCCAAGAACGCCTGAGAACACGCCGCAAGTTGTCACAGCTAGGGCACGACATACACCTGAATGCCGAAGAGATCGTTGTTCGCCATCTCGATGGCCAGAGCACCAGCGGGCGAGACGAGCCACTCGACAAACGACTTGGCATCCGGATCGGCCTGTGGGTCGACCAGCGTGAGATCGTACGGGTTTGGAAAGACGGTGTTCGCCACCGGTTGGAGCGTGAGCGCCGATGCTGAGGCGAGATAGGTACCGTGGTCCGTGAGCGTGACAGCGTGGCGCTCGTTCGCCACCTGGAGCGTTGCGCCCATGCCCGTACCCGTCTTGATGTACCACGGCTCAGTCGATGGATCGACACCGATCGACTTCCACGCCGCGAGCTCTGCCGCGTTCGTACCCGAGTGATCATCCCTGCTCACGAATGGGTACCCGCGTTCGCCAACGAC
>QMQC01000326.1 GCA_003648875.1 Actinomycetota bacterium | reverse complement strand
GACAGCCGCCCCCACAGCTACGGAACAGGCGGCTGGCGACGCAGTTCTTGGTGTACCCGATTCGACCTGGTCGGGTGCTGATGAGCGAACCCCGGCCGACGAACATGTCGCCCATGGAGGATTCCACAGGGCCGCGGAGCGACGTCATCTGCTGCGCCCTGCCCTGCACGCGGTGCAGGACTCGATCGGTCATGTGAGTCATGGCGCCTTGAACTACATCTCGAACCGCATCCCCGTCTCCCCGGCTGAGGCCTACGGGGTGGCGACGTTCTACGACCTCATCGAGACAGAGCCTATGCCGACCACAATCGCCAGGGTATGTGACGACATCGCCTGCAAGGCAGCCGGAGGGAACCAGCTCATCTCGGATCTCGAGGCCGAGATGGGTCCTGGGAACACTCCCAACGGTGAAGGTATGTGGATGCGTTCGCCCTGTCTCGGTCACTGCGAGAAGGGATCGGCTGCGTTCATCCAGCGAGCCGGACAACAAGCACTCACCATCGCTCCCGTCACGGTTCGCGAGATCACTGCCGTACTCGACGGCGAGTCGGTCACGACGGCCATATCACCGGTCTTTGTATCTTCCTTCACCGCTCTCAAGAAGGCGCGCGTCATGGGAGCTGCGGCCGTGCGCGATGACGTGGTCAAGTCCGGTATCCGGGGTCGAGGCGGAGCAGCATTTCCTGCCGGTACCAAATGGAACGGGGTTGCCGACGAGGCTGGCGCATCCAAGTACGTCGTCTGCAACGCTGACGAGTCCGAGCCCGGGACATTCAAGGACCGCTGGCTGATCGAGCAGAATCCCTTCGCCCTGCTTGAGGGGATCGCTATCGCTGCGTTCGCGGTCGGAGCGACCAAGGCCTACATCTACATTCGTGGCGAGTACCGCGAAGCCGAGCGTCTGCTCTCCTCAGCGTTGGACGCGGCCGGCTCAGATCTCGGTGTCGACATCGAGATTCGTCGCGGTGCTGGCGCTTACATATGCGGTGAGGAGACAGCGCTCTTCAACTCGATCGAGGGATTCCGTGGACAACCACGCCAGAAGCCTCCATTTCCAACCCAGACAGGTCTTTTCGGCTCGCCGACCCTCATCAACAATGTCGAGACACTAGCGGCCATCCCTGGCATCGTCAGGGACGGTGGTGAGGCCTTCGCCCAACTTGGTACGGCTGAGTCGACAGGGCTCAAGCTGTTCTGCCTGAGCGGCAACGTCGCCGTTCCGGGCGTGTACCAAGTCGAATTCGGCATCACGACAAGGGAACTCATCAACCTCGCCGGCGGAGCACAGGGCATGATGCAGGCGGTTCTCAGCGGTGGTGCGGCAGGTTCATTCCTCACCGAGGCTCAACTCGATGTCCCCCTGACCTTCGAAGACGGGCACGATGCCGGAATCTCGCTCGGTTCCGGGGCGATCATGGTGTTCAACACAGACGTGGACATGATGGAGATCACCCACCGCATCGCAGAGTTCTTTGCCCATGAATCATGTGGCCTGTGTGTGCCGTGTCGCGTGGGGACCACCCGCCAACTCGACATCGTGCAACGCATCAGTGAGGGAATCGATACGCCCGCAGACCGCCGCGACCTCGACAACATTGGCTGGGTGATGCGAGACGCGTCGATCTGCGGCCTCGGCCACACCGCCGCGAATGCAGTCGAATCCGCAATCCGGATCGGGCTGATCGGTGGTGGAGCGTGATCGAGTCGAGGCTCCCGGATCCGAGACTCGTCGAGGTTACGCTCAATGGTGAAACGGTCCTTGCCCACGCAGATGCAACGATCCTCGATGTCTGCCGTGACGCAAATGTCGACATACCAACGATGTGCTTCCTCAAGACGCTCAGCCCTTTCAACTCGTGCAGGCTCTGCGTCGTGGAGGTCACCGGTTCACGCACGCTCGTGCCGTCCTGTTCCCGGACCGTCGATGGCGGCATGGAGATAACAACGGAGTCGGAACGCATTGCGAACACAAGACGGACTCTCTATGAGATGTACGCATCGACTGTGGACCTGTCCCTGGCAGACGAAGAAACCCAAAACTGGATGGCAAAATACGACGTGAACATCGACCGATTCGGGTTGTATGAGTCGCACCGAGACGTGAAGGTTCAGGACGACCTCTACATCAGGGACTACGACAGGTGTGTCATGTGCTACCGCTGCGTTGCAGCATGTGGGCCAGATGCCCAGAACACCTTCGCCATCGATGTTGCCGGCAGAGGACTCTCGGCCACCATCTCGACAGAGTTCGATGTCGTTCTACCGGACTCCGCATGCGTGTACTGCGGAAACTGCATCGGAGTGTGCCCCACGGGCGCCCTGATGTTCAAATCTGAGTACGACATGCGCGCCGCTGGCACCTGGAACGAGGATCGACAGACCGTGACGACAACGATATGTTCGTTCTGCGGTGTCGGATGCAACCTCGATCTCCATGTCCAGGACAACCGCGTGGTGAAGGTGACCTCCCCCGTGGACGACGACATAACCGACGGCCACCTCTGCATCAAGGGTCGCTTCGGGTATGCGTATCTCCAAAGCGAATCCGAATGAGACCAGGACCGCGTCCTCCCTTTAGGGGGGACAGCAGAGCGACGCAGTCGCGATGCAGGGGGGAGTGCGAGCCCGCGAGCGTTGCGGGGCTCGTCTTGCGGTGGTTCTCGCGTACCGGGCTCGCAGGCTCGCACTCCCCCCTG
>QMQC01000325.1 GCA_003648875.1 Actinomycetota bacterium | reverse complement strand
GAGATGGCGTTTCTCACCAAGGGGCTTGAGATCAGATTCTCGGACCAGCGAGCGGACGAGGTCGTCACCGAGACCTTCCGTTATGCAGGAGGCATCATAGGCATCGTCAAGCACCTCAACGCGAGTCGCGATCCGATTCATAGCCAGGACGCCTACCTCGAGCACAAGGACGAGACAGCCGAAGTCGAAATAGCCATGCAGTGGACGAGCGGATACACGGAATCCGTTCTCTCCTTCGCAAACAACATCAACACGCATGAAGGGGGGACGCACGAAGAGGGATTCCGAACAGCGCTCACCAAGGCAGTGAACGACTTCGCTCGTGACAGGAACGTCCTGAAGGAGAAGGAGAAGAATCTCCAGGGTGACGATGTGAGGGAAGGGCTGACAGCAGTCATCTCTGCCAAGGTGCGTGAGCCTCAATTCGAAGGACAGACGAAGACGAAGCTCGGCAATACCGAGATCCGGTCATTCGTTCAGAAGGCAATGAACCTGGCGCTACCCGAGTGGTTTGGCAAGCATCCCGGCGAGGGACGCAAGATCGTTGACAAGGCAAACCAGGCCGCCAGGGCACGCGCAGCCGCAAGACAAGCTCGTGACCTCACTCGACGGAAGAGCCTTCTCGAGTCGGGAGGTCTACCAGGGAAACTTTCGGACTGCTCGTCGAAGGATCCCGAACTGTCCGAGATGTTCATCGTCGAGGGTGACTCGGCGGGAGGTTCGGCCAAGCAGGCGAGAAACTCGGAGTTCCAAGCGATTCTGCCGATCCGCGGGAAGATCATCAACGTGGAGAAGAACCGCCTCGCAAGAGTTCTTCAGAACACGGAGATTCAATCGCTGATCACGGCGATCGGAACAGGCATCGGCGACGAGATGAATATCGCAAAGGCCAGATACAACAAGATCATCCTTCTCACGGACGCCGATGTCGACGGTGCGCACATCCGAACGCTTCTTCTGACCTTCTTCTTCCGGCACATGATCGACGTCATCGAGCATGGCTATGTCTACATCGCACAGCCGCCGTTGTACTCGGCGAAGATCGGAACAAAGACGACGTGGATCAAGAAGGATGAGGATCTTGAGCGGTACAAAGCAGAGAACGCGGGTCGGAAGATCAACATCCAACGCTTCAAGGGCCTTGGAGAGATGAACGCAAACGAGCTGTGGGAGACAACGATGGATCCTGACCAACGCACTCTTCTGCGGGTCGAACTCGAGGAGATGTTCTCCGCGGAGCAAACGTTCTCGACGCTTATGGGTGTTGATGTCGAGGCGAGGCGAAGGTTCATTCAACAGAACGCAAAGGACGTCCGGTTCCTGGACGCGTAGGAAGAGCATGACGAACGAGATCACAAAATCACAAGATGCCCTGCCGATCGACATCGAGAGCGAGATGCAGGACTCGTTTCTCGAGTATGCGATGTCAGTCATCGTGTCGAGAGCGCTGCCAGACGTTCGAGACGGATTGAAGCCGGTACATCGACGAGTGTTGTATTCCATGTGGGACAGCGGAATCCGGCCGGGCACGCCTTACCGCAAAGCCTCTCGCGTTGTTGGCGATGTCGTGGGTTGGTTCCACCCTCACGCACCCGAAGCGGTCTACGACTCCATGGTTCGACTAGCCCAGGACTTCGCCCTACGGCACCCGCTCGTGGACCCACAGGGGAATTTCGGAACCGTCGACGATCCACCTGCAGCGATGCGTTACGTCGAGGCCCGGCTCGCAAAGCTCTCCGCACACATGCTCGATGGCATAGATGAGGACACGGTCGACTTCAAGGAGAACTATTCGGGCGAGCGGAGCGAGCCGACGGTCCTGCCATCCCGATTTCCCAATCTCCTGGTCAATGGTTCAACAGGCATCGCCGTTGGCATGGCCACCAACATGGCTCCGCACAACCTGGGCGAAGTCATCGAAGCGGTGCTGTATGCGCTCGACAACTCGGATGCAACCCCCACAGACCTGATGGAGTTCGTGAAGGGACCGGACTTCCCCACTGGCGCCTTCATTGTCGGGAATATGGGCATACGCGATGCCCTCATGACAGGACGCGGATCGATCAAGATGCGCGCAGTCACTGATGTTGTCGAGATAAGAAAGGGTCGGACGGCAATCGTCGTGTCCGAGATTCCCTATCAGGTGTCGCGCGATCGCATAACGGCGAAGATCGCAGAGATCGTCAACACGAGGAAGGTCACGGGCATTGCTGATGTTCGCGACGAAACGGATCGTCTGGGTACCCGTATCGTGATCGAGCTCAAGCGAGACGGGAACCCGCAGGTCGTATTGAATCAGCTCTACAAGCACACACGTCTCGAAGAGAACTTCGCTGTCAACAACGTCGCCCTGGTTGATGGCGTGCCAAGAACGCTGAATCTCGCCCAGCTCGTTCACCACTACATCGAGCATCAGCTTGAGGTCATTGAGAGGCGGTCTCGGTTCAGGCTGGCAAAGGCCGAGGCAAGAGCGCACATCTTGCGCGGCCTACTCGTCGCCCTGGACAACATCGATGAGGTCGTTGCCATCATCCGAGCCTCCGAGAACGTCGACGCCGCACGTTCGGCACTCATGGAGGCATTCGAGCTGTCTGAGATCCAAGCAAGCCATATCCTCGACATGCCGCTGAGGAGGCTCACTGCCCTCGAAACGAACAAGCTCAGGGATGAGCTAGAGGAACTCCAATCCACGATCACATACCTCGAGAGCCTTC
>QMQC01000324.1 GCA_003648875.1 Actinomycetota bacterium | reverse complement strand
GCTCGATCGCGCCCGGCAACATGTCACGGCTCTCGTCGATCTCGGCATCAACGGCCCCTTCGATCCGCAGCCTTCACAGGATTGCCGATGGTGCGACTTCCTTCACCTCTGTCCCGTCGGCCAACAGGCCGTCAAGGGGGACTAGACCGCGTGACCATCAACGATGTCAATGACGATTGTCACAGGCCCATCGTTGACAAGTTCGACCTGCATGTGTGCCCCGAATTCGCCCTCTGCAACAGCGATTCCCTCGCTTCTCAGCCCTGAACAGATTGCCTCGATGAGCACAAGCGCATCATCGGGTGACGCTGCATTCGTGAAGGATGGCCTTCTTCCCCTGTGAACATCCCCCTGCAGGGTGAACTGGCTCACAACGAGAACATCGCCGTCCACATCCGAAACAGATCGGTTCATCCTCAGGGCATCGTCCGGGAATATCCTCAGCCCTGCGACCTTGCGCACGAGCGTATTGACATCGGCAGTGTCATCCCCCACGGCGACACCCACAAGTAGCAGCAAGCCGGGACCTATCTCACCAACGCTGACATCGTCCACGAGCACGCGAGCTTCAGAGACTCTCTGGATCACTGCTCGCACTGCATCTCCACCGTTGTTTGACAGGCGGAACCTACACTCGCCGCGATGATTCGATCAGTCCTCCTCTCGGTTGTGCGCGGCTTCGTGATGGGTGCCGCAGACATCGTCCCCGGTGTTTCCGGTGGAACTATCGCGCTCATCTTCGGCATCTACGAGCGACTCATTGCATCGATTCGAGCTGGTTCGTCAGCCCTCGGTCATCTGCTGAAAGCAGACATCCCAGGCTTCAAACGATGGATGGGCAGGGTCGACTGGCTGTTCATCATCCCCCTCGGCGCAGGCATTCTGTTGGCAGTCGTGGCGCTCGCTCACATCCTGGAGCGTCTACTCGATGAGCAGGCTGTCGTGATGGCGGCGCTCTTCATGGGACTCGTGGCTGGTTCCATCGTGATCGCGTGGGCGATGCTCAAGGCGCGAGAGACGAGACATGTTTGGATGGCGATCGCGGTGGGCCTCGCCGTCTTTGGCAGCCTCGGCCTTCGAGGAGGTACATCAGAGGACACAGTCGCCCAGATCAGTAACCCCGAACTTTGGGCCTTCTTCCTTGCTGGAGCACTCGCCATCTGCGCGATGATCCTGCCTGGCATCTCCGGCTCTTTCATCCTCGTCCTCCTCGGAATGTACGGCCCCCTGCTCAGCGCGGTGACCGACAGAGACCTCTTAGTGCTCGCGGTATTCATGGTTGGTGCAGTCGTCGGCCTGGCCCTGTTCTCCCAGATATTGCACCGAGCGCTCACGTTGCACCACGACATCGTCATCGCCGCCCTCGTCGGGTTGATGGCAGGTTCGCTTCGCGTGTTGTGGCCATGGCCCTCCGGAGTCGACTCGACCGCCATGGGCACACCGGACAGCGACGTCCTTCTCGCGTTCTCTATCGCTGTCGCAGCCTTCGTCGTCGTCATCGTGGTGGCCCGCTTCGCACAGCGACTTGAAGCCGCTGACCATCCGACCTCAACGACCGCCTGAAGCCTCCTCGATTTGCTGAGCCGGGAGGCCTGGGGACAATACGCGGAACAACACAGGGCTGAGAATCGCCGTGACTCCTACGAGTAACACGGCACCTGCTGCAAGCCCTTCGTCTATGACGCCGATCTGTACACCGACCTCGGCCAGCGCGATGATCACGCTCAGCTGGCCTGCAAGAAGCACGCCGGCCCCGAGACTGTCGCGCAGCGTGAGCCCCCTGATCATCAGGAGCGGTGCGGGGACAAGCTTCGCCCCGATTGCAACAGCGATGATCGCGAGCGCCGTAGCGAGCACAGAGGTGTCAGACAACGCATCGAGGGGGAATTGCACGCCGACCGATATGAAGAAGATCGGGATGAGGAAGCCGTAGGAGAATCCCGACAAACGTGCTTCGAGATCGCCTGAGTTCCGGAAAACGAAAGCGAACATCGCACCGGCAATGAACGCTCCGAGGATGGGGTCCATGCCAAGGGCGAGCGCTAGACCGACGAACACGAACAACAGTGCAAGACTGAAACGGATGCCAAGTTCATCGGGGTCATGGCCCGCGAATAGTCGCTCCGCCCGATCCGGGTACCACCATGCGAGTGACCGCATCAGCCACAGAGCGACGAGGAGAATCGCCACGAACAGGGGCACGGCAAGCAGTTCGACTCCCCATCCATTCTTGACCCAGACAGCGAATACGATGATTGCGGTCGCGGCCAGGAACTCCGCCAAGATTCCGATGACGAGTGTGATCTGCCCTTGCTGGGTGGCTGACCGATTCGTGGTCCGAAGCGCAGGAACGATGATCCCCACTGATGCTGCAGACACCAGCAGCGTGAGGAACACCCTCTCGTTGACGTCGGAGAGATTCACGAATCCAAGGCCAAACCAGGCCAACGCCGCTACAAGGACGAAGAACGCAAGACCGAACAGGATTGGGCCTCGCCCCTCACGTTCAAGTGACGTGAAATTGATCTCGAAACCAGCAAGGAACATCAAGAGGAACAGGCCAACCTCGGCAAGTACCAGTATGAATCCCTCCGACGTGGTCTCGAATCCGATGATGCCGATCACGTGGGGCCCAATCATGACGCCGAACAGGATCTCAAGCACCACTGCAGGCAGACCCAGTCTTCGCGCGGTGATGGGAAGCAGGAACGCCGCGAG
>QMQC01000323.1 GCA_003648875.1 Actinomycetota bacterium | reverse complement strand
CTGGCACCCGCCAACCGCTGTCTGGCATCCGGCATGCGCTGTCCGGCAACCGCCATCCGCTTCAGCGGATTTCGGATTTCGGACTTCGGACGTCGGACTTCCGACAGGGAGCGCCAGCGACCGTTCTGTCAGCTCTCCGAGAAGAATCCAGGAATCGGTAATGGGGTCTGGGGCCGCGGCTTCCTTCGGTGCTTCGCCCACAAACCGAGCACGATGGCGATCAGCGCGACAATTACGGAGATGACGGTCAGTGCAACGCCGCCGATCCATCCGGTCGAGTCTGTGTCGCTTCCACGCAGATCGTTCCGAAGCGCAGTCCGCCACTCCCCCTCGATCTGTGACCACCGTTCTCCATCTGTTTCGAGCAGTACACCTGTGCCGTACGTGGAGACTGCGAACTCCACGAAGTCGCCAATTGCTGAAAAGTTGTTCTCAGGATCCCAGTCCTGGATGGGCTGCTGGGTCGACGATGTCCAATCGACGATCGCATCCGTATCGAAAAAGTTCCCGTACATGACATCGGCGTGGTACAGCTCCAGCCGATCGAGAATGCGGGCCCTGTACCACTGCCCGATGACCTTCGCGATCGGCACAGGGAATGGCTCGTTGCCGTTGTGCTGCCATAGCGCGTGTTGAGCAAGTGCATATGCGGATGCTGGTGCAATGAATCCGACTCGCTCGACGTTCAGGACAAGGAGACGCTCCGCAAGATCTGAGTGTGCGTGAAACCGATTGCTCCCTGATTCATACCTCGCTGAGTTGAAAGCCGACTCGCCCGACACCAAGCACACTGTCGCCGAGAACCGACCCATGTCCTCCATTATTCACCCGTCGACAGCCACTATCTCTGCTCGAAAGCGGTCCGCGAGTGCCGGGGCTATCCCCGTGGTCTCGATGGACACCTGACCTGTCCTGATGGTGTCCCAAGTGGCCTCAGGGAAGCGTTCAGAACATGAGTCAACCTTCGCTTGCGCGGACCCGATCTGACCAAAGAAGAACAGCGCCACAATGGCGAGGAATGAGAAGGTCTGGACGATCCTGGTCATTCCTGAACGGTACCGGAGGCACCACCACACCGACACCAGTGCTGGCAGATTCTGTAACGAACGGGGTTGCTCTACGCGACATCCACCGATACCCTGAGCGGCACATGTCGATGTTGGCGCGCGCTGACGGCTGAATCGACGCCGATCGAGTATGCATCCCTGGTGCTCTCTTCGGCCAGAAAGCACACGCGAGATCCACGGAGATACGTGAGACCTCGAATACCACTCGCATACGCCGGACTCCTCGTCATCGCACTCGTGGCAGTGATCGGGTTTGCCGCGTTCTCCCCCTCTTCGTTCTCGACGACGAATGAAACAGCCGCGCCCACCACTCTCCTGGCACCACAGACAGCATCCGCACGAATCGCTTCCGCCGTGCTCGCTATCCGTGTCGCGGACGCCGAGACGCGGGTCGCTACCACTGAGGTGCGGCCGACAACGACGACCGAACCTGCTCCAGTGGCAATCGCCGAAGCGCCAGTTCCCACAACGGAGGAAACAGTCCCACCCGATACGACGACGACTACAACGAAGCCCAGGGACACGACTCCGCCTCCTCTGAAGATCACATCGCATTCCAATGGTGACACTGTCAACTGGTCCTACGTCATCTTCAGAGGAACCAGCGAGGCGGGGGCCTTCGTCAGGTCTGGACCATTCGACGCGGACACGGATGAGGACGGTCATTGGTCGTTGGGACTCGTCATGGTCGACGGAGACAACAGGGTGATCCTCACAGCAATAGATCCAGCAGGGAACTCGAGAGAGTTGAAGATCACCGTGCATTATGACGAGCCGCAAACCACCACAACCAGGGCGGCACCGACAACCACGAAACCTTCATCAACGACCACGGCGCCAGCCCAAACGACGTGGTCGCCGCTTTGGCCAGCCGATTCGGGTGGTATCCGCAATGTCGAGACATGGCGACCACTTGTCGAGCAGTATTGGGCGGCCGACAGGGTGGACTGTGTTCTCGGAATCATCAAGAAGGAATCCAGGGGTGACCCAAGGGCCTATAACTCCTCCAGTGGCGCTGAGGGGCTGATGCAGCACCTCACCAAGTACTGGAAGGGCCGCGCCGCCGCAGCGGGATTCCGCGACTCAAACGGCTTGTACGCAACGCCCTACAACGCCGAAGCCAACATCGCAGCCGGTGCGCACATCGCCGGCTCTGGGGCCGACTGGTACACGCCGTGGAACTATCACCCGGCGTATGGATCCTGCCCGGACAGCAGGGGCTGAATTCCGGCATCCGGCATCCGGCATCCGGCATCCGGCATCGGACTTCGGACTCTTCCACTACAATCTGCTCATCATGAATCACGCTGCAAAGAACCTCCTCAGGATCGCGGGCGTCATAGCGGGCCTAGGCGCAGCAGCTTGGGCACTCCGCGACCGGATGCTCCCGCCGCCTGAGGTCCATGACGAGCCGCCCCCGAAGTTCAGGACGGGCACCGATATTGACGACCTCACCCAGATAAGGGGCGTTGGCCCCGTGTACAGGGAACGGTTGGCCGAGGCGGGTATCCAGAGTTTCTCAGATCTCAGTAATCGGGGCACCTCGGAGATCGCCGAGATCGCGGGCACATCATCAGCAGTAGCACAAGGCTGGGTGAAGTCTGCTCAAGCTCTCGTGTCCTGAGCCACGAGGCATGAAGATCGCCCCTTCAGAT
>QMQC01000322.1 GCA_003648875.1 Actinomycetota bacterium | reverse complement strand
GGAATCCTCGTCGCGCCGACCGCAGTGCGAGTCCGCGGACTCTACCTGGCGTTCGTGACGCTTGGTCTCGTGTTCATCGGACTGTTCCTCTGGCGCAACCTCGGCAAGGTTGCCGGCGGGCCGACGACTGGTCGTCCTTGGCCCGAACTCGAGTTTGCGCTGTGGCGAAACATGGACCCGATCATCTCGTTCACTAGCGACGGTCCGCTGTGGTGGTGGCTCACTCCGATCAACTGGCTTCCGTGGGTCCACATCGAGGAGATGAGCGGGCATGCCAAGACCTACTTCTTCGTCCTCTTCTTCGTCGTTGTGTTTGCGCTGATAGCCAAGAACCTCATGCGCACGAGAGTTGGGCGCTCCTGGGCGGCGATCAGGGATAGAGATATTGCAGCGGAGGTCATGGGTGTTGCCGAGGCCAAGGGCAAGACGCAGGCCTTTGCGATCTCATCGTTCTATGCAGGAATCACGGGAGCCATCCTTGCAACCGTCGTTGGCCGCATGATCCCCGAGTCCTGGGATCTCTTCCTGTCCATTGAGTTCGTGGCGATCATCCTCATTGGTGGGGCCGGGACCGTCGCTGGCGTCTTCATGGGAACGTTCTTTGTCATCCTCACGCCCAGGCTTGTCGAAGAGTCGACCAACTGGCTGGCGACCCAGGCGTCCGAAGGCGGAACCTTTGCGTGGCTCGGCAACCTCTTCATTCGTTCGAGTCCTGACGACTACCTCGGCATCGTTTCATTGGATGCGTACGGCCCCGGCCTCAGCATCTTTCAGCTGAACGTCGTATTGTTCGGCGTGCTCATTGTCGTATTCCTGATCGTGGAGCCTCTCGGGCTCTACGGAATCTGGATCAAGGTGAGGAACTACTGGAAGGGTTGGCCCTTCACATATTGATAGGTCTCGAGTGGTCGGAGACGGCCACTCAAGAAGAACGGAAAGAATCCAAGGAGGAGAAACCAAATGAGAAAGAGATATAGCTGGCTCTTGCTGGTGTTTGTCATGGCTCTGGTCGCCGCTTCATGCAGCGACAGCAGTGATGACACGACGACCACGGCTGCGAGCGGCGGCGATACGACGACGACGACCGCTGCGCCCAGTGGCGGCGATGACACGACAACGACAACCGCTGCTCCTGCTGCCGAAATGGTGACCGGCAGAGGTGTCGATGCCGATGCCAAAGTGATCACACTCGGCCTGCTTGCAGACCTCACGGGCCTGTTCGCACCGCTTGTGATCGACATCACGGATGCTCAGAAGGTGTATTGGGACAACCTCAATGCCGCTGGTGGTATCGATGGATGGACGGTTGAACTCGTTATCGAGGACACGAACTACGACGTCGAGCAGCACCTCGAGAAGTACGAGAAGATTCGTGGCGACGTCGTTGCGATCAGCCAGTCGACCGGTTCACCGACGAATGTTGCGGCGTTGGACCTGTACAAAGAGGACTCGATGCTGGTTATCCCGCTCAGCTGGTACTCCGGCTGGGCAATTCCGGACTTCGATGGTGGCGTGATGCTCGAGCAGAACACCAACTACTGCCTTGAAGCACTGAACGTCCTCGATTTCATCAACGAGATGGGTGGCACGACGATTGCTCTGGCAACCTTCCCCGGTGACTACGGACAGGATGCCGCCGCTGGCGTGAAGATCGGTGTCGAGCACTATGGCATGGAACTCGTCTACGACGGTGAAGCCGCTGTCATTCCTGGTCAGGATCAGACCCCTGTTATCCAGGGCATTGTTGCTTCCGGCGCAGACTGGACGTTCATGACGACGAACCCATCGATCGGTGCGGAGATCCTCGCCGGTGCGGTCCAGGCCGGCCATCAAGGCGCGTTCACTGGTTCCGTCCCGACCTACAACCCTGCGTTGCTCGACTCTCCAGCTGGTCCGCTGTATGACGCGGTCTACTACCAGTCCGGGTACAACGTTGGTTGGGGTGAATCGACACCGGGCAACGACGAGATGATGGCTGCCATGGCAGAGGCGTTCCCAGATCGCCGACCATCCGACTCATTCATCGTTGGCTGGAACGAAGCCATCACGATGCGCAAAGTGCTTGCGACGGCAATCGGCAACCTCAACCTCACCCCTGAGGGCGTTGTTGTTGCAGCGGGCAGCGTGACCGACGTTGACTTCGGTGGGGCCGCTCCCAACCAGTCATACTCGGGCACTCCGAACGATTATGTCCAGCGCTCTCTGGCAATGTTCGATCCGGATCTCGCGTTGTACACCGCTGCAGGTGGTGCGGCACAGACACTGTCTCAGGCCGACGCGACCACCGGTTCCGTGCTTGTGAAGGACTTCTTCGTTGGCTCAGCGGCCGAGGAACACGACTTCTCGGCTGCCTGCTACGAGCTATAGACAAGACAAACTGTGGGGGTGCGGTCCGCCGCACCCCCACCCGACCAAAGCGTGAGGAACGCATTCCAACATGCTTGAAGTAGCGAATCTCGAAGTCGTCTACAACGATGTCGTTCTCGTGCTCCGTGGACTCAGTCTCGAGGTGCGAGACGGCCAGATCGTTGCCCTGCTCGGTGCCAACGGCGCAGGCAAGACAACGACATTGCGGGCCGTTACGGGCTTGCTCGATGTCCATGACGGTGATATCACGAAGGGCTCGGTCACCTACAACGACCAGGAGATCCACCACAAGGATGCGTCCCAGATCGTCAGAAGCGGTATCGCCCAGGTGATGGAGGGCCGCCGAGTGTTCGCCGAGATGTCCGT
>QMQC01000321.1 GCA_003648875.1 Actinomycetota bacterium | reverse complement strand
CCTGATTGGGAACTGAGTTTCCCCATTGAGAACACCAAACTCTCCGCTGCCGACTATAGCGATCGCTTCCGGACGCACACGAGAGGCAGTCCTCGCGAGCGGCCATCACCCGAGCCCTAATGGATCGGCCTACCCCCTGACCCGGTGAGCTCGCTCGCGTCTCATCCCTGATAAGGATGAGGTCCCTGGTTCAAATCCAGGTAGGCCCACCCACCGAAAGCCCCGTAACTACCGGGTTTTCGGCCATTCTGGGCTCCCGAAACACTCCTCCAATTGGCCACCGCGGTCAAACGCGCGGTCAAACATGCCAAGCAACTGCCAAACGGAGACCAATCCGGGCGTCTTCAACGTCCCAACTGGGCCACTCCAAGCCGCCCGCACCGGATATGGGCGATGGGAACTATCTGAGCTGCGGGTCGATGTAGTTTCGAGGGCTGACAGGGAAATGCCACTACAGTCGGTTCATGCTTGACATCCGGTTCGCTCGCAGCGGTGATGTACAGGTGGCGTATCACGTTGTAGGCGATGGGCCGGTGGACATTGTTTACGTGCAGGGGGCGTGGTCTCACCGGGAAGTTGAGTGGGAGCTACCGGCTTATCGGCGGTTCTGTGAGCTTTTGGGTGAGTTCGCTCGCTTGATCCTGTTCGACAAACGCGGTATGGGGATGTCGGATCAGGTTCCCGGCGTCACCCCGCTTGAGGTCCGGATGGACGACATCACGGCTGTGATGAACGCCGCTGGTAGCGAGTCAGCCATTCTCATCGGGGAATCTGAGGGGGGTCCCTTGTCGATGTTGTTTGCGGCTGCGCATCCCGAACGGACGGCGGGGTTGATCCTTATGGGTTCCGAAGTGCGGGAGCGCAAGGACGAGGAGTGGCCGTGGGGTGAATCTACTGAGGAGGACTTCGAGGCGTCGATGGCAACGATGCACGAGCGCTGGGGCAAACCCGGCCGGTTCATGGAGTATTTTGCCCCCAGCCAGGAGGACACGCCATGGCTTGCTGACTGGTCGGCACGTCTGCAGAGGAACGCCAATACACCGGGCGGGGCCGAGGCTTTCATGCGGATGGCGTTTGATATCGACGTTCGCGACATCGTTCCCACTATTCGTGTTCCGACACTGGTGATCCACTCGGAGGGCGACCGCATCTGCCATGTGGAGAACGGCCGCTACTTGGCTCGCGAAATCCCGGATGCACGGTACGTGGAACTGCCTGGTGCCGATCACGTCCCCTGGTTCGAGCCTGGTCTCGTAGTCAGCGAGATACGGGAGTTTTTGACCGGTCATCGCGTGGCAGTGACACCCGATCGGGTGCTCGCAACGGTGCTGTTCACCGACATTGTGGGGTCCACGGATCGTGTCTCCCTGCTGGGAGATACGCGCTGGCGGGAGTTGCTGGAGACTCACAACACTGTCCTCCGTTCCCAGCTGGATCGTTTCCGAGGCGCCGAGGTCAACACGGCGGGTGACGGGTTTTTGGCGACCTTTGACGGTCCGGCAAGAGCCATCCAGTGTGCCCGGGAAATCGGACATCAGGTGCGTCAACTCGGCCTAGAGGTGAGAGCCGGAGTCCACACAGGCGAAATCGAACGAATGGGTGACGATGTTGCCGGCATCGCCGTACACATCGGGGCGCGAATCGCCGGCCTTGCGGGGCCAAGTGAGGTACTCGTGTCTCGAACTGTGAAAGACCTCGTTGCTGGGTCCGGCATCGTATTCGAGGACCGCGGAGAGCACGCGCTCAAAGGTGTGCCCGACAAATGGCAGGTCTTTGCAGCTGTCTGATCGTTTCTGCCCCACCTCATCTTCTCAGACCGCGTTCGAGACCGACTATCGGTGACAGGCCGACGCACACATAACGGCACATATGCGCCCCCTGTCAGCCGAACATATTGCCGGATATGGGCGGCCATTTGCTTCATGCCGTTGCGTGCGAGGTCTCGACGTCTGTGATGAATTCAACGAGACCCTCAATTATTGTCTTGCGGGTGTAGCGCCGCCAGACAGGGCTCGCCAGTACCCCGATGGCCGGGACGAATCGTGTTCTGCCGACGGTGATGTGGAGTTGCGTCAGGTCACCAAGGTCGTTGAGGCGGAACTGCCATAGGTTCTGGAAGAACGGACCCTCGCTCTGAAACGTGTATTGAGTTAACGGTATCCAGTCCACGATCCGGTGAGGGATTCTCATATTGCCGTGGGCGCAGACATAGGTTCCGGAGACGCCCATCTTGCCGCCATCCGCTGTCAGTGTACCAGCAGGATCGGACGCGAAGAGTCGGCTTCGCTTCGCCGGATCAGTGAGGTGGTCCCATACCACCCCAACTGGTGCGTGGATGTCCCTGACGAACGACAGCCAGGCGTCGCTTTCGGGGATTACTACTATCGACTCGTAGCGTCTCTTCTCCCAGACGGAGTGCATGTCCTCAACGTGTAGTTGGACCGTACCGAACTCGTCGGTGTCCTCGAGGAGTGGAGCCAACGTGGCGAAGAATTCGGGGAGGTCAAGAGCCTCGACCGCATCGGAGGTATACGCGATGTATGCCCTCAACCCGAGAGTCTCTTTGATGCGGTTCTTCGCGATCCGGAATACCAGGTTCACGTTCGGACCGATGAGCTCCTGGCTTCCGGCTATCTCTTTCATCGCAAAGTCGCCGTGGTGGACGATGAACTTGAGATCGAGTGTGTTCAGATTGGCGCATGCATTGCACGTGCATGTCGTGTTGAGGACCATCT
>QMQC01000320.1 GCA_003648875.1 Actinomycetota bacterium | reverse complement strand
TCGTCGGACCGTAGCGACTCTCGATAAGCTCATTCTCATGGCGGATACCCATTCGACATCCGAAGCCGAAGAGATGTACCTCATCACGGTTGCTCGTGCCATCGAGGACGGCCAGGGACCTCCTGTGCCTGTTTCCATGATCGCAGGAGTGCTCGAGGTGTCTTCTGTTTCGGTGAATCAAATGATCAAGAAGCTGGAAGCAGCGGGTCTCGTCAACTACACCCCGTACAAAGGTGTCACCCTCACCGACACCGGAGATCAACTTGCCAATTCGGTCCTCCGCAACCGGCGTCTATGGGGGCGGTTCCTTGCAGATCATCTGGGCCTCACTCCTGCAAAGGCGGATGAGGTCGCGTGCGAAATGGAGCACGTAACACCGGACATGGTGGCCAACCGACTCGCATCGTTCCTCGGTGATCCAACAACCGGACCAACCGGAAAGCCGATTCCCGGCGGTTCGGCGACGTCCCCGACCGCGACGACGTCGCTCGCCGATGTCGCCGTTGGTGAATCAGCCACGGTGGAGAGCACCGGTAGGGATCACACAACGTTCCTGCGGTCCCAAGGCATCGATGATGGAACTGAGATCACCGTTCTTGGTTTCGGGGTCGACGGTTCAGCGCTCGTTCGGGGTCCGACAGGGACGATGCATCTCGCCGTTGACGTAGCCGCAAACATCTTCGTAGCTCGTCTCTCGTAGAACGTACTTCGCGTTACGTCTTTTCTACTTCTTCGACTGCTCGTAGTACGGGTTGTCGCCGGAGTTGTGATCGGTCACATCGATGACCTGGTGGACTTCGGGCACTGTCGAGACGATTGTCGACTCGATGCCCTGGGACAGGGTGACTCCGGCGAGGCCACATCCCTGGCATGCGCCGCCAAGCCTGACATATGCAATGCCCTCCTCCACGGCGACGACCTCGACCATTCCGCCGTGAGAGGCTATCGAAGGGTTGATCTGTGTCCGGATCACATGGTCAACCTGCTCTGCAACCGGCCCAGAGAGGTCCGGGGGTGGCCCATCCCCAAGGATCTGCGGTGAAGGTGAGTTCGGGTTGTTGATTGTCAACCCGGGCTTCAGCAGGTTCTTCGAGATCTCGAGCGTCGCCCCGGTGAGGTTTGCGACACTTCCCTGTGGCATTGCGATGGGTAGATCACCGTGCTGTTCGATCATGTCGTCTTGGTCGAGCCGTTCGACGTTTGTCATGTGCATCGTGTAGGTGAAGTCTGTCCCCTCTGCCCCTGAAATCGCGAGCACGAGGGCAAGAGTGTCTCCGTCCGGCTCAGTCGAGCGAATCTCAAGCAGCTTCTCGAGAGCCTTGTCTGTGATCGTGAGGATGCGAGAATCAGTTGTCATGACTGCGAACCTATCGCCGAGCGGGAATCGTTGGCATCGAGATGATACGGATGTGCGACCGCGTACGAAACATCATCCCGTCGTCGTTCTCGTGGTGCCCTCAGGGAGCTATCGCACGACGGACTTCGTGGAAGCAGCACGTGCGCTTCGCATTGATCTCATCGTCGCGTCCGACGGTGACGTACCCATGAGCGATCTTGGTCGATCTCGTTCCGTGATCATCGATCTCACGCGTATCGAGTGGTCTGCGGCGCGAATCGCGAGACTCAAGCCTCCGCCTGACGCTGTGGTTGCCGCAGACGACAGTGGCGTGGTCATTGCTGCGTTGGCGTTGAGCATGCTTGGGGTACCTGCCAATCCGGTGTCCGCGGTGCTCTCAACCAGGGACAAGGCACAGATGCGGGGACTGCTGGCCAATGCAGGTGTCCCTCAGCCTGAGTTCCGGCTCGCGGCTCAGGGACGCGTAGCCGAAGAGGCTTCGACGCTCGGGTACCCGTGTGTCGTCAAGCCGCGGGACCTATCTGCGAGCCGGGGTGTGATCCGGGTGGATACCGATACTGAGTCCCATCGAGCCGAGGCACGCATACGAGCAATCGTGGAAGACGCTTGCGGCGACCCTGACGCAAGACTCCTCGTGGAGTCATTCGTACCTGGTTCCGAAGTAGCGGTGGAGGGGATGCTCGTCGGCGGGAGGCTCGCGGTGCTTGCCCTGCTCGACAAGCCCGATCCGTTGGACGGTCCCTTCTTTGAAGAGACGATGTTCGTAACACCGTCGCGGCACGACCATGATCTCCAGGATGAGATGACCTCTTTGACCGAGAACGCTGCGGTCGCTCTTGGTCTGGTGACGGGACCGATTCACTCCGAGGTGCGGTGTGGACCTGATGGAGTGGTTCTCATCGAGATAGCCGCACGTTCCATCGGCGGCCTGTGTGGTCGAGCGCTCTCATTCGGCCTGTTCGGCGAATCGCTCGAGTCCGTGGTTCTGCGGAGCGCGCTCGGTATGCCCGGTCCAGGACTGGACAAAGCCACGGCGGCAACGGGCGCTCTCATGCTGCCCATCCCAGAAGCCGGGACACTCTTGTCGATCGGGGGAATCGAGGAGGCCCTAGCGGTCGCGGGTATCACGGGGTTCAATCAAACGATCCCGAACGGCAAGCAGGTTGTCCCGCTTCCCGAGGGTGATCGCTATCTCGGATTCCTGTTCGCCGAGGGACTCACGCCCGAAGAGGTTGAGCGAGCTCTGCGCGCTGCGCAAGCAAAGCTCGACGTTCGGATCCAAGAACGGTAGACCGTGTCTTGTCTCGTCCTCATGCTGTGCTCGCGGTCCTCGCAACGAAATGCTTTCTGGTGAAGATCAGGGGCAGTAGCGCCAGTAGGAGGA
>QMQC01000319.1 GCA_003648875.1 Actinomycetota bacterium | reverse complement strand
TACCTGGGCGCTTGCTCTTTGTTGCCAGAGTCTGGCACGCGGCGTGCAAACGCTCAGTGTTCCATTCGGCGGGGGAGGGCATTGCGCCAAATCCTCGCTGCCTCCGTGACGCTGATGTTGCCTGCCGCACCGAAATCGAGGGTGTCACCGGTGATCGTGCCGATCCTGCGTCGGGGCGCGTCAGTGTCGAGGGTCTCGCCGTGGGCGATGGCAACGAAGCGCAGTGGGGTCTCGTCGAACAGATCAGGGCCTGTGACATCTTCGATCTGCATTCCGACACACGACCTGATGGCGACCTCGGCGAGAGCCACGCCCAGGCCACCGTTCGAGATGTCATGCAGTACAGGGATCCTGTGTGCGAGTGTCGCCGCGGCTGCGATCACGCGGCGGGCTGTTGTCCCGTCAGCTTCGACAGGGCGGCCGCCGAGGTTGTCGTTGACGATGCGGTCGTACGCCGATGCTGCGAAGTCGCCTTCAGCGTCCTGTCCCACGAGCCAGATCGACATGCCCTCCGCGGCTCGATCAAGGCGTGGTGGGCGCTCCGGCACTGGTTCACAGAATCCAAGCATCCCGACGACGGGCGATGGGTAGATGTCGATACCATCTGTCTGGTTGTAGAACGACACATTGCCACCTACAACTGGCACGTTCAGTTCCTCACACGCCCATGCGATGCCATCGACAGATTCGATGAACTGCCACATGACACCAGGTACCTCCGGGTTCCCGAAGTTGAGGTTGTCAACGAGTGCGTACGGTCTTGCGCCGGTCACGGCAACGTTCAACGCAGATTCGAACACGATCCTCGCTGACCCGCGCCTTGGGTCGAGATACGTGCGGAGTGAATCGCCGTCTGTGGATACTGCCATCGCCTTCTCGGTGCCCTTGATGCGTAGCAACGATCCGTCATGGCCCGGCTCGATGATCGTGTTGAGAAACAGCATGTGGTCGTACTGGGTCGAGATCCACGAGCGGTCGCCGATAGCGGGATCGTCGAGCAGCACCCTGAGTACGTCTCCTGCGTCGAGATCATCAGGTACCCGGGGACCCCTGGCCCAGGCCCCGTCGAGGTAGTCAGGGCGTTCGGCCGGGCGGTCGTACGTCGGGGCGTCATCCGCAAGCGATGCTGCGGGTACCTCCCCTACCAGTTCGCCCTTGGAGTAGATGGCGAGCTCTGGTCCCGGTGTGATGGTGCCAATGGTCGATGCCTCGATCTCCCACTTCTCCGCGACCGCGAGAACTCTGGCCTCGTTCTGGGGTGTCACGACTGCAAGCATTCGCTCCTGGGACTCTGACATCAGGATCTCGCCGGGACTCATGTCCATCTCTCGCAGATGCACCTTGTCGAGGTCGACGTCCATTCCCATGCCACCACCACCGGCGACTTCAGACGTCGCGCACGAAATGCCTGCGGCACCGAGATCCTGGATGGCTACGACAAGATCCTGGTCGTAGAGTTCGAGGCACGCCTCGATGAGCTTCTTCTCTTCGAATGGGTCGCCGACCTGGACGTTCGGTCGCTTCTCCTCGTCGCCCTCTTCGAATGATGCCGATGCGAGGATCGATGCGCCACCGATGCCGTCACGGCCGGTTGCATTTCCGAGCAGGATCGCAACATTGCCGTCACCCGAAGCTGCTGAGAGCACGAGTTGGTCCTTTTTCAGAATGCCGAGCGCCATGACGTTGACGAGTGGGTTGCCAGAGAATCGGTCTGCGAACTCGACTTCACCGCCCAGCGTCGGGACTCCGACCGCATTGCCGTAGCCGGCGATGCCAGATACGACTCCTTCGAAGAGATACCGATTGTGGGGCTCGTCCAGCGGTCCGAAGCGGAGCGGGTCCCACACAGCGATCGGTCTCGCCCCCATTGTGAAGATATCCCTGAGGATGCCACCGACGCCTGTTGCTGCGCCCTGATAGGGCTCGACATACGATGGATGGTTGTGGCTCTCGATCCGCAGTGCGGCAAGCCACCCGTCCCCCAGGTCAACAACGCCTGCATTCTCACCAGGGCCAACGACGACCCACGGCTGGTCGCTCTTGAATCTGCCAAGGTGCATGCGTGAGGATTTGTACGAACAGTGCTCAGACCACATGACCGAGTACATGGCGAGCTCGGCTGCGAGCGGCTCGCGTCCGAGGATCTTGATGACGTCGCGATATTCATTGTCTGTCATCCCGAGCCCGATGTGGTCAGCGACCTCGCGAGATGTCACACGCCAACCAGCTCAGTCGATGCGATGAAGCCCTCGATGAGCACCATGCCGTCTTCGGATCCAAGGATCTTCTCAGATGCACGCTCGGGGTGCGGCATGAGACCGGCGACGTTGCGACCGGCATTCGTTATCCCTGCGATGCTGTTCGTGGATCCGTTCGGGTTCGTCGCGCTGCCCACCTCCCCGCTGACATCTGAATACCTGAGGATCACTTCGCCGGCGTCTTCGACGCTATCGATGTCGTCGGCCACGTAATTGCCTTCGTACGAGTTGAGCGGGATACGAAGCACCTGCCCGATCTCGGCTGCCCGTGTGAGCACACTGTCTGTCGACTCGACGCGCAGGTGTGTTGCGCGACAGATGAATTTCAAGTCCCGGTTTGCGACAAGGGCGCCAGGGAGGAGACCCGCTTCACAAAGGATCTGGAACCCGTTGCAGATACCCAACGTCGGCACACCGGCGTTGGCGAATCTGGCACCCTCATCCATGATCGGTGAGAATCTTGCAATGGCTCCCGTCCTGAGATAGT
>QMQC01000318.1 GCA_003648875.1 Actinomycetota bacterium | reverse complement strand
GCTCGTCAGCTGCCTCAGACCTACGAGGCCCTGAGCTAGTTCGCGCTGTCCGTTGCCGGACACACCGGCGATGCCGACGACTTCGCCGCTGCGCACCTCCAGCGAAAGCCTACGTACGGCCTCGAGACCGCGGTCACTGAGCACGCTGATGTCTGTTGCCTTCAACACAACCGGCCCGATATCGACCTGTGCTTCGCGTTCGGGGAGTACGAGGTCCCTGCCAACCATCATGCGAGCAAGTTCAGCCGTATCGGCTTCCGCCGTGGCAACACCTCCGACGGTCGTACCGTTTCGAAGAACGGTGACACGATCTGAAACCTGTTTGACCTCATCCAGCTTGTGCGAAACGAAGATCACCGATCGGTCCTCAGCCGCCATCTGGCGCATCGTCTTGAACAGTGTCTTTGCCTCCTGCGGCGTGAGGACTGCCGTCGGTTCGTCCAGGATCAATATCTTCGCGTTGCGATACAGCAGTTTGAGGATCTCAACACGTTGCTGCTCTCCGACAGACAGCTGCCAGATCCGGGCGGCAGGGTCGACAGGAAGGTCGTACTTCTCCCCCAACTCCAAGGCTGATCGGTGCAGTTCCTTTTCGTCAAGCCGTATGCCTATGTCGGGGTGCCCGAGGGCGAGGTTCTCCGCCACGGTGAGATTCGGGACGAGCCTGAAGTGCTGATACACCATTCCGACACCGGCGGAGAGTGCATCCTTGGGATTCTTGAAGGACACCGTTTCGCCCCCGAGGCGCATCTCTCCCGCATCGGGCCGATATAGGCCGGCCAAGATCGAACAGAGCGTCGACTTGCCTGCACCGTTCTCGCCCAACAGTGCATGCACCTCTCCACGGGCGAGCTCGAAGTTGACGTTGTCGTTCGCCTTGACGCCGTAAAACTCCTTGTCGACGTCACACAATTCTGCTGCAAGGACAGTCTCGGCTTCTGAACTCACTGCTACAGCACTCCAATCATCGACTTCACGGTTCTATGACTCGCTCACTTGAGGCGTGCCCCGTCCCTACGGGGCACGCGAATCGTACGTCGGGCGGGAAGGTCAGCCACTCGAGCTTCCGATAACACCCTCGACGAAGAAGTCCATCGTGAAGATGTCACCGAGCTCCCGGCTGGCCCCGTCCTGGTCGACTATCGGGTCGGAGAAGACGGAGAATGAACCGTCCTTGATCTCAGCCTCGCGCTCGAGGATGAGGTCGCGCGTGGCCTGATCCACTGAGTCGCCGAACGGCGCAATAGCAACCATGCCATCTGCCATGTTCCCGTACACGAAGCCGGACTCCCATGTGCCGTCGATGACCTCTCTGGCCGTCTTGAGGTAGTAGGGACCCCAATCCCAGATCGCAGCCGTCAGCCATGCGTTCGGCGCAAACTCGGTCATGTCCGTGTTGTAGCCGACCCATCCGGCTCCAGCGGCTTCAGCAGCCTGACCGGGAGCCGCGGAGTCCTGATGCATTGCGATCACATCAGCACCAGCATCGAGCAGTGACTCCGCTGCGGTGCCCTCCTTTGGCGGATCGAACCAGGTAGAGGTCCACACGACCTGGACCTCAGCGTCAGGGTTGACCTCTTGGGCTCCAAGTGTGAAGGCGTTGATACCGCGAAGCACCTCGGGAATCGGGAACGCAGCAACGTAGCCGATGAGATTCGTCGTCGTTGCGGCACCAGCGGCCATGCCACTGAGATAGCGACCTTCTTCAGCAGCGCCGAAGTAGTTGCCCATGTTCTCGGAAACCTTGAAGCCGGTCGCGTGCATGAAGACGGTGTCGGGGAAGTTCTCAGCGGCCGCCAGCATCGGATCCATGTACCCGAACGAAGTACCGAAGATCAGCTTGTTGCCTTGGGCTGCGAGATCTTCGAACACACGCTGTGCGTCGGATCCTTCGGGGATGCTCTCGAGCGTCGTGATCTCCACACCACTGCCGAGCGCGGCCGCCATGAATTCGGCTCCTTGGTCATGAGCCCACGACCAGCCCTTGTCTGCGACGGGGCCAACATGGACGAAAGCTACTTTCAGCGGGTCGGCGTCAGGCTGCGCCGCAACCGTGGTATCTGTGCTGTCGTCGCTGTCGTCGTCTCCGCCGCAGGAAGCTGCAACCAACGCGAACGCAACAAGCAGAATCGCAAGCACTCTCCATCTCTTCAAATTCATTGTCTCTCCTAGGTCCAACGCGTACCTCAACCGAGGTACGCACATCACGCTAGCGCGCGCGTCCCCCGAAGGAAGATTCCGGGACTCATTGTCCCGAGACGGTTTCGAGTTCAACGAGCAACAGATCCTTGTCGACATCCGGCATGAACGATGCTTCGATCGAGTTTCGGGAGAGTTGAACGATGTCCTCCCTGGTGAGGTCGAGTCCATCGGCTACCGCGAGATAGTTGTCGAGGACGTAGCCGCCAAAGTATGCGGGGTCATCCGAGTTCACGGTGACCTTGATGCCGAGGTCGAGAAGCCGTTTGAGATTGTGATCCTCGATCCGATCGAACACATTGAGCTTCACGTTCGACAGTGGGCACATCGTCAGTGGGATCTGATTCCGTACGAGCATTTCGACAACACCTGGATCGCCGTCACACCCCACCCCATGGTCGATACGTTCGGCTTCAAGGGCTTTCACGGCGTTGGTGATGTACTGCGGCGGTCCCTCCTCGGCTGCATGAGCAACGGTGTGGAGACCGGCCTCACGAGCCAGTCGGAATGCGTCCTCGAACCACTCCGGAGGGTTCGAGACCTCCGAAGAGTCAAG
>QMQC01000317.1 GCA_003648875.1 Actinomycetota bacterium | reverse complement strand
CCTGCTCGGACTTCTGTTCGGTGGGGTCGTGTTCGTGTACATCGGTCAGACCGTTCCGAATGCATCTGCGGAGATTGGGGGGCTTTTCGCCGCGCTTGCAGGCGTCGCGGTGATCGGGTGCGTGTTCCTCCATGAAGCCAGCCACGTTGTCGTTGCCCTTCGGCGAGGCCTGGCGGTTCGCTCGATTCGTCTCTATGTGTTCGGTGGCTATTCGGTGATCGATGGCGCGCCAACCCCGCGCACGGAGTTGCTTGTCTCGATTGCCGGACCGGCATCTTCGGTCCTGATCGGACTGGTGATGATGATTGTGCCGCGCCTGGCTGGCACGGACAATCTCGTTGGAGCGACTCTGTGGGCGCTCGGACTGGCAAACCTGGCGATAGGTGTCTTCAATCTGTTGCCAGGGTTCCCGCTGGACGGGGGTCGGATCGTGAGGAGCATCCTGAGCCAAGGGGGTCGGGATCGGATCGAGGCCACACGGATTGTCACGACGATCGGCCGTGTCATCGGCTTTGCGACGATGGGTGTCGGTGTGTTTCTGCTCCTAGCGAGGCAGACAACCGGTCTTTTTTGGCTCTTTGTCGGATGGTTCCTGGCCACGACAGCCGTGTCGGCCGGAAGAC
Organism: Actinomycetota bacterium; assembly: GCA_003648875.1. GTDB lineage: Bacteria > Actinomycetota > Acidimicrobiia > Spongiisociales > UBA5794 > B3-G11. Next base: position 2,138 of record QMQC01000317.1, on the reverse strand, counting down.
GTGAGGAACTCAGCACAGCATTCGACGGGATGACCATTGCCGATGTGATGCGTCCCACACCCGACGCAGTGTCGGGCAACGCGACGATCTCGGCCGTTCTCGGCCTGTATGGGATGGGTCCGAGTCTGCGGTCCCTTCCCGTGGAGATGACCGGCAGGGTCGTCGGCGTGATCGGACAAGAGGAGATAGATTCGATCTCGCCGAGCCGGTGGCCGTCCATCCGGGCGAGGGCCCTGATGTCAAGGATCGGTCCGGCAGATGTTGTGGAAGCCGATGCGCCGCTCGAGAGTCTTCTGCTGCGACCGGCGGGAGCAAGCGGCCGGGCCATCGTCGTGAGAGAAGGAACCGTCGTTGGCATCATCGACGGACAGGAGCTCGGATCGGTGCTATGAGAGTTGGGGAGTTCACAGGTGACAGTTGTCAGATGTCAGTTTCGGTTCACGACAAAGCGCGTGATAACTTCTGAACTTCTGAACTTCTGAACTTCTGAACTGTGAACTCCGCTGGCACTCTCGTCACGAGAGTGCCAGATCTCGCTATCATTGGCACTCGTAAGCACCGACTGCTAATTCGAAACAAGGAGAGTCGGATGGATCTAAAGCCTTTGGGCGACCGCATTGTGGTCAAGCCTCAAGACGAAGAAGAGAGCCGCACCGCAAGTGGCCTCGTGATTCCGGACACCGCAAAGGAGAAACCCCAACTGGGTGAAGTCCTCGCGGTCGGCCCGGGAGAGTTCAAGGACGGGGAGCGTATCCCTGTCGATGTCAATGTCGGCGACGTCGTCTTCTATTCGAAGTATGGCGGCACCGAGGTGAAGCACAACGGCGAGGATCTTCTGATCCTGTCAAGCCGTGACGTTCTCGCCATCTTGGGCTAGAAGGGGATACCTACATGGCAGCCAAGGAAATTCGTTTCAATGATGAGGCCCGCCGCGGTCTCCAAGCGGGTGTGGACACGCTCGCCGACACCGTCAAGGTGACGCTGGGTCCGAAGGGTCGCAACGTTGTTCTTGAGAAGAAGTGGGGAGCTCCCACGATCACGAACGATGGTGTGACAATCGCCAAAGAGATCGAGGTGGACGACCCATTCGAGAATATGGGTGCACAGCTCGCCAAGGAAGTTGCGAACAAGACCAACGACGTCGCGGGCGACGGTACCACGACGGCCACCGTGCTCGCCCAGGCAATGGTCACTGACGGTCTCCGTCTCGTGACTGCAGGTGCAAATCCGATGGAGATGCGTCGCGGTATCGAGGAAGCCGTAGTTGCTGTTGTCGCTGCGATCGAGGGTTCTGCAATTGAGGTCGGCTCGGACGATCGCGATTCGATCGCATATGTTGCATCCAACTCGGCTGCGGACGACGATATCGGAGCCCGCATCGCGGACGCGATGCACAAGGTCGGGAACGAGGGTGTCATCACCGTCGAGGATTCCCAGACATTCGGCGTGGAACTGGAATTCACAGAGGGTATGCAGTTCGACAAGGGCTACATCTCGCCGTACTTCATCACGGACGCTGATCGTCAGGAAGCGGTCCTCGAGGATCCCTACATCCTCATCGCGAACCAGAAGGTCGGCTCTGTTCAGGATCTCGTTCCTGTGCTGGAGAAGGTGATGCAGACAGGCAAGCCTGTCCTGATCATCTCTGAGGATGTTGAGGGTGAAGCTCTCGCAACCCTTGTGGTGAACAAGATCCGTGGCACGTTCAACTCGGTCGCCGTGAAGGCTCCCGGGTTCGGCGAACGTCGCAAGGCTCAGCTTCAGGACATTGCCATCCTCACGGGTGCAACGGTCATCTCTGAAGAGGTCGGCCTGAAGCTCGAAAACGTCAGCATCGAGATGATGGGCACGGCCCGCAAGGTTGTGATCACGAAGGATGACACGACGATCGTCGAGGGCTCCGGCTCCAGGTCAGACGTCGAGGCCCGCGTGAAGCAGATTCGCCAGGAGATCGAGAACTCTGACTCGGACTGGGATAGCGAGAAGCTCTCAGAGCGTCTTGCGAAGCTCAGCGGTGGAGTTGCGGTCATCAAGGTCGGAGCTGCCACTGAGGTGGAGCTCAAGGAGAAGAAGCACCGTATCGAGGATGCCATCCAGGCGACTCGTGCTGCTGTCGAAGAGGGCATCGTTCCGGGTGG
>QMQC01000316.1 GCA_003648875.1 Actinomycetota bacterium | reverse complement strand
GTGGGTTATCGGCGACTTGTGATGCTACGCGTCGCGTGGCACGCCTCGTGTGTGTCGAAAACATTGCCGACGTCGGCGTTCGGCGAGGGCCACATCAGAGCTTTCACAACTCCCGGCGGCAAGCAAGCGCGGTGAACCTGACCGGACCGCCCTCGATTCGCGTCGCAGCTTTGTTGGGTGTGGCCAGTGAGATCTAGACGACCCAAACGTTGCTGGTAGCATCCGGCTGTGTTCGGTTTGGCCCTGTTTGCCGGGTTAATCTTTGCCTATGCGTTGGTTTCCAAGCGTTTGGCGACGACATCGGTCACCGGGCCGATGCTCTTCGTGGTGTTCGGGCTGGTCGTTGGACCGAAGGCCCTTGATCTCGTCAATCTGAACCTCGGCAGCGGATTCGCGCAACTGCTTCTTGAAGGCACGCTCGTGATCGTGCTGTTCTCAGACGCAGCGGTGATCGACATCCGTGCGGTGCGGAAGGAGGCGTTCCTACCTGGGCGGTTGCTCGGCATTGGCCTGCCGCTCACCATTGTCACCGGTGTTCTCGCCGCACTGGTCTTCTTTGATCAGTTGGGGTTCTGGGAGGCAGCGGTCATTGCGATCATCCTGTCGCCAACCGACGCGGCTCTCGGCCAGGCTGTCGTGACCAACCGATCTGTGCCTGCAATGGTCCGGCAAGGACTGAGTGTCGAGAGCGGGCTGAACGACGGCATTGTGGTTCCGTTCCTCACGATCGCTCTCGCCGGTGCGGCGAACGAGATGACGACGGCCGCTGGGATCGCGACCGTGTTCATCACAGAGATCGGGTTGGCGATCGTCGCCGGAGCCCTCATCGGTTGGCTTGGTGCAGTGGCGATCAGGTTCGCAGGTGGAAGAGGCTGGATGACGAGGGACTGGCGCCTCATCGCTGCACCGGTTCTTGCCCTCGTTGCCTTTGCCGTTGCCGATCCCATCGGCGGGTCGGGGTTCATTGCGGCCTTCGTCGGGGGAATCACATTTGGCAGCCTCATCCGAGCGACCTACCCCGACATCTGCGACTTCTCCGAGGGAATCTCACATTTGTTGACGATGGTGGCGTTCTTCGTGTTCGGGGCCCTCATTCTTGGACCAAGCCTGTCGTTCCTCACATGGAACACGGTTGCATTTGGGGTCACGAGCCTCACAGTCGTTCGCATGGTCCCGGTGGCCGTTGCCATGATCGGCACGGGACTGCGGGGTCCAACGGTGTTGTATGTCGGATGGTTTGGCCCTCGCGGGCTTGCTTCTCTCGTCTTTGCCGGAACCGTGGTGGTCGAGTCCGATCCGCAGAATGCTCCTCTCATCCTGGCCGTGGTCTCAGGCGCAGTAGCGATGAGCGTCCTTGCGCATGGAGCGTCTGCGGTGCCATGGTCCAGGGCGTATGCCAGGTGGTTCCAACGCACGACAGCGGATGAGGTCTCTATGTCTGAATCGCTGGATATCGAGCACATTCCCACTCGGAAGAGAATCGATCTTGAGACCGATCATCAGTAGCACGCCTCGCCGTTAGCTGAATGGTCGATAGGGCTCGCCGAGTAGTGGGCGCTCATCGGTTTCGCCCTTGTTCGGCCACATCGAGATGGCTCGTTCAGCCATTGCGGTGATCGTCAGTGATGGGTTCACACCGAGGTTCGCTCCGATGGCTGCTCCGTCGATGACGTGGAGGCCCTCGTGGCCGAAGACCCTGTGGTACGCGTCGACAACCCCGACATCAGTGGTTGCGCCAACCGGTGCGCCTCCGAGAAGGTGGGCAGTCAGGGGCGTGTCGAAGAGAACTTCGTTGACAGACGAGAAGCCGACGCCATCGATCTCTTCGGCGGTGAGCCTTGCGACATCGTTTGCGATCGGGATGTATGTCGGATTCGGCTCTCCTTCACCCTGGGTCGTCGACAGCTTCGTGCGGAACCAACCCCTTTTGCGAAGCATCCGGATACTGTTGTCCCTTGTCTGCATCACGAGCAGGATGATCCCTCGCTCGGACCAGTGCCACACCGACAACGACCGAAGGAAGTTGACCGGATGTCTCACGATGTTGGTCAGGAACCGCAGCTGTCTCGGCATGCCCTCTCCACCGTCGGTGAGCAGAGTGCCAAGGAGGCCAAGAGCGTTCGATCCCTTCCCGTACCGGACGGGTTCGACATGGGTGTCGTGTGTCGGATGGATCGATGACGTGATGGCGATACCTTCGCTGTAATCGACATCCCTCGACTTTGCGACGGATCCGACGATCGCCTCCGAGTTCGTGCGTGTCTGGTATCCAATGCGTTTCGAGAGCCTCGGCAGCCGCCCGCGCTCTTGAAGCTCCAACAGGAGCCGTGTGGATCCGAGTGCCCCTGCGGAGAAGATCACATGGTCAGCCTCATAGATCGTCTCGTTGGATGCGAACCAGGCACCGGGTCTTCGGGCCGTCACCAGCCATCGGTCGCCGGAGCTCTCGACATCAACAGCCTGTTGGGAGGCGAAGACGGACGTCCCTCCCTGCTCGGCGAAGTAGAGATAGTTCTTGTCGAGTGTGTTCTTGGCATTGTGTCTGCATCCAACCATGCAGTTGCCACACGCGATGCACCCGGAACGTCGGGGTCCATCGCCATTGAAGTACGCATCCTCGACCTCGACTCCGGGCTCTCCGAAGAACACGCCTACCGGTGTCGGGTGGTAGGAGTCCGCGACACCGAGCTTGTCCGCGACCTGGCGCATCACCTTGTCCGCTGGCGTATCGAGGGGATTCTCTGTGACACCGAGCATGTGAC
>QMQC01000315.1 GCA_003648875.1 Actinomycetota bacterium | reverse complement strand
CGCACCCGGGGACCACTCCCGCGGCGATGTAGGTGAGCGGGGCCTCGGCCGTGGTCGGGGCCCCTGTCGAAGAGGTTTCTATCTGCTCGCCAATGCTCGTCGTCGTCTCACCGCCAGACGAGTCACAAGAGACCGCGGCAATCGCGATCACCACCGCCAGAAGCAGAAGCAGTCGATTCAGTCTGGGGATCCTGGACACGTGGGAGAGAGTAACCCTGCTTGTCGTCAAGCAACCTCGGTCGAATTCCGTCAACACGCGCTCGCGTCAATCTCGTAGGATGACGCCATGAAAAGTGACTCACCCCTTCGGAACGACAAACGCACGATCTTCGGATGGGCGATGTACGACTGGGCCAATTCGGCCTATATCACAGTCTTTGGAGCCGTGATCGGAGCCTTCTTCACAGGCACCATCATGACCGGTGACACGTATTGGGGGATGTCCGGTGAGGCTCTCTTCTCGATTCTCATCGGCGTGGGATCGATCGGTCTGCTGCTTGCAATGCCGATCCTCGGTGCCGTCGCGGACTACACGGATGCAAAGAGGCGGTTCCTGCGAAACTTCGCATTCGTAGGTGCAGCGTTTGCATTGCTGATCGCGTTCATTCCCGACGGACAGGTGCCGCTCTTCCTGATCATCGTCGTGGTAAGCCAGTTCGGGTTCGTTGCAGCGAATGTGTTCTACGACGGCTTCCTCCCCGAAATCGCCACCGACGACACGATCGACCAGGTGTCCTCAAAGGGATTTGCACTCGGATACCTCGGAGGGGGACTGTATCTGTTGTTCGCCCTGGTCCTGATCATGTTCTCGAGCGACGAGCCGGGTGCTGCGTTCAGCGAGACGTTCGCCGCACGGATCGCGATCTTCGGTTCGGGAATCTGGTGGATGGGATTCTCGTTCGTGTCGCTCGCAAGGCTCCCTGCCGACGGCACCGGAGGGGCGAGGAGAAGTCTCGGTGAGTATGCCTCGATCGGATTCTCGCGCACGATCGAGACCACGAAGAAGCTCAGAGAGTTCCCTCAACTGATGATGTTCGTTGTCGCGTTCATCATCTACAACTCTGGAATCGGGACGGTGATCGCCATATCAGGGCCATATGCGGAAGACACGCTCGGCCTCGAGCTCGAGACCATTGCACTTGCGTTCCTGATCGTGCAGTTCATCGCGGTTGGTGGAGCCTTCATGCTCGGAGCGCTTGCCAAGCGAATCGGTCCGCAGCGGTCCGTGATCATCACACTTGTTGTCTGGATCGCCGTCGCGGTGATGGCCTACCTCCTCCCCGCAGGCAATTCGACAGGCTTCCTCGCTCTCGCAGCAGTGATAGGTTTCGTGCTCGGTGGCGTCCAGGCGCTGTCAAGAAGCCTCTATGGCACCATGATCCCCGAGGAGGCATCAGCCGAGTTCTTCGGCTTCTACTCCGTGTTCTCGAAACTCTCAGGTATCGGACCGCTCATCTTCGGACTCGTGAGCGTGGCCACGGGCTCGGGCCGAGCAGCGATCTTGTCGATCGCGCTCTTCTTCGTCGTCGGTCTCATCATGCTTGCTCGGGTGGATGTCGAGGAGGCAAGGGCGTCAAGGGATCAGTGGGACTTCGAAACGGCGTAGACAACGGACGGTGGACAAAGAGAGATGCAGATAGGTGATATCGCGGTCGACGATCCGGCGGGCAGGTCTGTCGTCCTTGGGGATGTGGTCACAGTGCCCACGATCGTCGTGCTCGTGAGGTACTTCGGCTGACCACCCTGTCTCAAGATGCTGGCGCAGTTGGCGGCAGTCCACGAATCCATCGAGGCTCACGGAGGAGGAGTGATCGGGATAGCACCGGCGGCTTCACAACAGGCACGCCATCTGATGGCGACCGGCATCCCGTTCGACCTCTTCATCGACAGTGAGCAACGCGTGAGTCAACGTATCGGAATCGGAACGCAGTCTCTGGCCCGACTCCTGTTCAACATGCCCGCATGGTGGCGCTATGCCAAGGCCTTCTTGTCCGGAAACTGGCAGAGACGGATCACAGGGCACTACTCCAACCTGCCGGGGATCCTCGTTGTGAACTCCTCGAGCGAGGTCACCTATGCCTATCGAGGCACCGGTCTCGGTGATTACCCTTCCCTCGAATCCGTGATGCATGAGCTTCGTTCAGAGACGGACAAGCTCGGGCGGCGTTGATCCCTCACCGGAACTCAACGTTCTCCTGGCTCGCATCCGGACTCAATCCGGCATGGAGCTGGGGATCCGCATTCGGACTGGGGGATCATCCCCATCGACTTGCGTCACCACCTGAGGGACAATGTCCCCAATGAAGTCAAGGACGACAAGCAACTCGGTCCTCACCGTAATCGGCGTATTCGTCGCCATTCTCGTTGTGGTCGCTGTGGTCCTCGCCGTTCAGCCAACGAGAACCCTCGACCCCGACACGCCCGAAGGTGCCGCACAGGGCTACTACGAGGCGATGCTCGACGGCGATGATGAGCTCGCCTCCACGCACATGACAGAGGAGCTGAAGGACTCCTGTGAGGGGCGATTCCGGTATGTCGACGAGGGTGAGGATGCTCGAATCGTGATCACCGGCTCCGAGATCCGGGACGACCGAGCGCAACTCGACGTGATCATCGAGGTTTCCTACGGCGATGGCCCCTTCGGAGGAGGCTCATACGACCAGGACGAGAAGGTGATGCTCGAGCTCCATGGCGATCGATGGCTGATCTCGGAGCCAACGTGGCCAATGGATCGGTACGGGTGCGGAGGATTCGAAGGGTGACTGTGG
>QMQC01000314.1 GCA_003648875.1 Actinomycetota bacterium | reverse complement strand
GCAGTCCGACAATGCGTATGCCGGATGCCGGATGCCGGATGCCGGATGCCGGATGCCGGATGCCGGATGCCGGATTGCCGATGCCGGATAGCGGACAGCGGAGGCCGGATGGCGGTCAGTCCTGAGTCATCCCTCGTACCTGTTCCAGCATCTCGCGGAGTCCTTGGTCTCGTGCGAAACCCAGGTCCACGGCTACTACGGGGCGGCCCCTGTCGGCCAGAGCGGCTCGGTCGCCACTTGCCTGCGCTGCAATGAGGTCGTTGAACGTGTACCCGGTTCCGGGAACACCGAGATCACTTCCGGTGTCTTCGGTGATCTGGAGATAGACACCCCCCGGTGGTCCACCCTTGTGGAGCTGACCGGTCGAGTGCAGGAATCTTGGGCCGAACCCGATGGTGACATATGCACCGGTGATTTCGCTCAGCGCCCAACGCAATGCATCGAGGCACGAGGTGTTCTCCGGCGTCTGGGGAATGTACGCTTGGATCGAAATGTACGACGTAGGTCTTTCTGCCAGGATCCGCTTCAGTGATTCGACCCAGACCGTTTCAGTGACATTGGTGGGATCGAGGCCGATCGGGTCGAGTTCTCCATGCATTGCTTGGCCGGCGAGCCGCTTCGCCATCTGCACATCGGGCTGATCGAAGGGGTTGATTCCGAGGACTTCGCCTGCAACCGCCGTGGCGAACTCGAGAACGAACATCATGCCGGCAACATCGTGTGGGTGTGCAACCGTGATCCTGATATCGGCGTCATCGACTGGTGCTGAGCCGATTCCGACGAGCATGGAGAATTGCGATCCGTCGATGCGAGGTCCACCATCTATGGGGATGATTCCTACCCCCTGTTTGCCTGTTGACTCAGCAATGAGCTGTTCGATCCAGATGCCAACCGCTCCTGTGGGGCTGGATGCGATGATGTGTGCCTTGTCCATCCCAGATCGTGCACTCTCGGCCATGAGAACGCCTGCGCAGAACCCCGGGTTCTCTTCCAACGGGGTGTCCGGTCCGCACTGTGCTGCAACGCCCCCTGCAGCGTCAATGAGGGTTGTCACATCGGCTCCGATGAGACCGGCAGGCACCAGCCCGAACGCCGTCAGGGCAGAATAGCGACCACCAACATCGCGATCTGCCAGCAGCGTTGCTCTGAAACTCCGGTCGGCTGCGATCGTCTGAAGGCTCGTGTCGGGGTCCGTTATGGCGATGAAGTGGCTTCCGGGATCGGCCAGCGCTCTGGACGCCTGCTCCCAGAAGTGCCGATACAGCGACATCGTCTCGATCGTCTCCCCGGACTTCGATGCGATGATGTACCAAGTCGTTGCGGGATCCGTGTCCGATGTGACTGCCCTCACGGTATCCGGATGTGTCGAATCCACCACCGTGAGCCTGGGCGAACCTTCGGCGAGGGGCAGCGTTGCGGCAAAGACCTCCGCAGCAAGGCTCGACCCTCCCATTCCGCAGAGGACGAGGTCCGAGATCCCCATGGAGACAGCTGTTGTGTGGAGCGTTGAGATCTGTTCAACCAGCCCGCGAGATGTCGAATGCGTGTCGAGCCAGCCAAGGCGATCTGCGATCTCGGGTACTGGAGGATCTGACCACACCGTCGGATCCTTGCGCCAGATTCTTGCGATGGTGTCGTTGGCCCTCCAACGAGTGGCGTGTCGCTCGATCTCTGGTGAACTGCCGAACGGAGTCGAAACGGCGAGCATCATGCGGTGATCTGTGCCTGCTTGCGTTCGATGACGGCTAACAAGGACGAATATGCGTCCGCAAAGGACTCGACGCCATCAACCTGCAGGGTTGCTGTTATCGCGGCAAAGTCGACACCAGCATCCGGAAGCGACTCGATGAACGTGACAGCATCGTCCATTCCATCGAGCAGAGAATCGGTCCTCGTGACACCGTGGTCGATGAATGCGTCGATTGTGGCGGGTGGTGCAGTGTTTACCGTGTTCGGTCCGATGAGTTCTTCGACATACATGACATCGTTGTACTCCGGATTCTTCGTCGAGGTCGATGCCCAGAGCACTCGTTGTGGCCGAGCACCGGCCGAGCGCAGATCAGTGAAACGTTCCCCCTCGAAGAGTTCCCGGTATCTGAGGTAGGCGACCTTTGCGTTTGCGATCGCCGCCCTGCCTCTGAGCGAAAGTGCGTGGTTGGTGCCTATTCGTTCGAGAGCGGCGTCCGTCGAAGCATCGACCCTACTGACGAAGAATGAAGCAACCGAGGCGAGGCTCGATGGATCTGAGGCACGTTCGGCGCCTTGGATGTATGCGGTCGCAACGGATTCATAGTCTGTGAGGGAGAACATCAACGTGGCATTGATGTTGAGGCCCACCGCGGTGAGTTCTTCGATGGCTGGGATCCCCGCTGTGGTCGCGGGGACCTTGATCATGAGATTCGGTCGATCAACCGCAGCCCAGAGGCGCATTGCGTCGGCAATCGTGCCTGATGTGTCGTGGGCCAACTCGGGTGAGACCTCGAGGCTCACAAATCCATCCTCACCGTTGGAGGAGACGTACACAGATCCAAGGATGTCGGCAGCAGACCGAATATCGGAGATCGCAAGAGCCTCGAAGATCGATGCAGCGTCCCCGTCCCCGAACTGTGCGATGTCATCGTCGTAAAGATTCGAGTCCGCAATCGCTTTCTCAAAGATAGAGGGGTTACTTGTCACCCCGCGGATCCCTGAGGCCACCAGTTCTCTCAAACCACCTCCCGTGAGCATGTCCCTTCGGATGAAGTCGTACCAAATGGACTGCCCAGCCCCGAGTAGCTCGT
>QMQC01000313.1 GCA_003648875.1 Actinomycetota bacterium | reverse complement strand
TTCCATCGCGATGGATTCACGGACACGATCTGTTGCTTTGACCCTGTACCGCTCGATCGCAGTGACAACCCGTTCTGCGGATACGTTACGACCAAGCAGTCGATCGACGCGAGCCGGTGCGAGACCCGCAAATGCCAGGCGCATCATCGAGTCTGAGGTCACTTCTCACCCCGCAACGTCAACGCCTCATTGATGTGCCGCTCTTCGACAACGTCGCAGGCTTCCAGGTCGCTGATCGTTCTCGCCACACGACGAACCCGATTCCACCCCCTGGCGGTGAGCCGAGCCGCCTCTGCCGCGGATGTCAGCGCCGCGATCGCCCCTGGACTCGTTGGCAGTTCGTCCAACGCAGCCCCTTTGAGCGTCGCGTTCAAGGTCCCCCTGGCACTCTGGCGGTCACGGGCAGCCAACACTCGAGGCCGCACTGAGGACGAGGCCTCACCTGGCGGACCAGCGAGAGCAGATGTCCTGAGCCTTCGAAAACTGATCCGCATGTCGAATCGGTCGAGCAACGGGCCGGAAAGGCGTCCGGAATACCGAGCCTTGCTCGCGTCAAGGCAGGTGCACGGTGTGGTTCGGTCACCGAGATTGCCGCACGGGCATGGATTGGAGGCCGCTATAAGCTGAACGGCCGAAGGGAACACGACGCACGCTGCTTGTCGTGCGACCGTCACGAACCCATCTTCTATCGGCTGGCGCAGAGCGTCGAGCACATTGAGCGGAAACTCCCCAAGTTCATCGAGGAAGAGCACACCGTTGTGCGCCTTGGACACTTCCCCTGGGGTCGGCAGCCCGGAGCCGCCACCGATGAGGGCAGCCAAGGAAGATGAATGGTGCGGTGCCCGGAAAGGAGCCGTGGCACCGTGGATGCGGTCGATGCCTGCGGCGGCCCAGATCAACGCGACTTCCCGCTGTCTCTCAGGATCGAGCGGAGGCAGTATCGAGGGTAGGCAGCGCGCCAACATCGTCTTTCCCGCTCCCGGTGGCCCAACAAAGAGCAGATGATGTGCACCTGCCGCCGCGACCTCGAGCGCCCTGCGGGCGAGAGGTTGGTCACGCACCTCGGCGAGGTCACTCGTCTCCGCCTCGACGATCTCAGGTTCACTCACCGAAAGCGGCTCCCTCCGTCCCTGTGCAATCTGGACCGCATCGCGCAACGAGGACACACCGGCGATCCTGGCGCCTCGAGGAGCAGCAAGGACGCTGTCTGACGACAGCAGACATGACTTCCTCTCCTGTTGGGCGATCACAGTTGCACCAAGTGCCGCACGCACGGGACGCACTTGTCCCTGGAGCGAAAGTTCTCCTACACACACGAAGTCATCGAACTTCAGGCGGTCGTTGCTCGCCGCCGCGAGAACGCCCAGAGCAATAGGAAGATCGTAGGTGGCGCCGACCTTCGGAAGATCAGCTGGTGAAAGATTGACGATGACCCTGCCGCCGGGGAAGTGGTATCCGGACTGCCGGATGGCCTGCATGACTCGCTGCCTCGACTCCCTGATGGCGGCATCCGGAAGTCCGACAATGACGAATCCGCCCTTCCCCTGCGTTACTGCGGTCTCGATTCGAACGGGTCTTGGCTCCACACCGACCAAAGCACATGAGGTAACTGATGAATACATGTGGACAACGTATGGAGAGCGTACGACAAGAAACCACACCTATCGGGTTCGGCGCCGTATCTGGCTAGAGGGCACTGTCCAGGATCAGGCTCTGGGTTGCTCTGCCAACGGAACCACCGACATCGAAGAGCTCAGAGTCGGAGAGGCCTATTCCTGTCGGCTGCCAATGCGAAACGGACCTGGACCCGAACCAGTCGCCCACCGGATCGCGGTGCAACGAAATGGTCAGATCCGTGTTCAGGAACGAAATCACATCGATACCGTCGTTGTAGGAGATTCCGTTACCACAGTCGGCAAGCGGCGCGATCTGCTGAAACGGTGAAGGCTCTTCACCCTCCAGAATCGGGTACTTCGTTCGCATCCACATCGTTGTTGGACCTCCGACACCTACACCGCTTCCCACGTCGTATCTGACGTCGACAGCGGACGCGAATGCGCCAAGCTGATGGAGCGACGCGTCGATCGGGAAAGGTCCCTCGACCGATTCTGAGAACAACGGGCTGGACGACTCGGCGGTTCGAACCTCAAGGCCGTCCAGCGTCCGGATGTGCAGAGCGTACGCACGTGCATAGAAGCGATCATCGTCATAGATCTCCGCCTCGGTGTGGGTCACGGATCGGCCGGGCCTACGAATCTCGGCCTGCACACGGAAGCCCGCCATCGGCACCGGACGCATCAGCTCAACCGTGATCCGCGTCAGTCGCTGATGTGGTACCAACGCCTCGACAGCCCGCACGAGTAGTGCCGTCGGAGGACCTGCATGGCAGGCGTCGGCGTCCCAGGGGCCACGGGCATGATCGGTCGGTCTGAACCAGCCACCATTGCCGATTGTGAAGTATGCATCAGGCACGGGTCGACACTACTGCCGTACGGCCATGGGATCGGGAACGTGGCCAGTCCGCATATCGAGCTATCGGCCCTTGAATTCCGGATCACGTTTCTCGATGAACGCTGCAGCACCTTCCATGAGGTCCTCAGATCCCAGCAGGATGCCCTGGGCTTGCTCCTCGAAGGCGAGTGTCTGCTCGAACGTCATCGAGGAAGAACGATCCATCGCCCGCTTGATGATCGATTGCGCGAGCGGTGCACCGCGTGCAAGCGAGTAGGCAACGTCGTTCGCACGGTCCGCGAGATCGTCCTGGGGTACGACCTGGGATA
>QMQC01000312.1 GCA_003648875.1 Actinomycetota bacterium | reverse complement strand
TGCGACGGCGTTGCCCTTGCCGACCCTGCCGATCTCGGAGCTCAGCGCCGTCTCGAGGTTGTAGACCGAGAGCGTGTAGGCGGACTCGCCGACGCTCTGGCCGAAGACGAACGAGCTGTCGAAGACCCGGTAGGTGTCCATGATGGTGATGAGGAGCACGAAGATGATCATTGAGCGCAGGTGCGGGATCACCACGAATCGCTGTTGGGCCCAGAAGCCGGCGCCGTCCATGTCCGCGGCCTCGACCCGCTCCTCGGGGAGTGTCTGCATGCCCGCGAAGAACACGATCACGGCAAATGGCGTGATCGACCAGATCCCGTGCAGGACAATGATCCACTTCACATTCCCTGGACTGATCACGAAAGGATCGCCGGTCCACACGTCCCACAGCCAGCTGACGAGCCCGCCGCGGTCGAACAGGTCACGGACGAGCAGGGTGCTCACTACGGGCGTAACGATGAATGGCAGCAGCAGCGCCGCCATGTAGAAGCCGCGGCCACGTTTGACTCGGTCCAGCAGGTTGGCGAAACCCAACCCGAACACGACGATGAAGGAAACGACGACGACCACGTAGAGCAACGTGAGTCGGAAGGCCGCCCAGAAGTCGGGGTCTTGGAGAACGTCGGTGTAGTTTTCGAACCCGATCCACTCGCGGCTCGAGAGGTCACGTAGGAATATGCGGTTGAACGACAGGAAGATCGTCGTCACCAGCGGGAAGATCATGAGCAGGCTCATGATCACCACGCTGGGTGCTACGAAGCCGGCGAATGTCTTACGGTCCATGTCTCTTTGACTCCGTAGGGTCAGCCGGGGCCGACGCCCTCAAAGGCGCCGACCCCGGCTCAGCGTTGTAGCTGCTCTCTGCCCCTACAGGAGCCCTGCGGCGGTCGCCTCTTCGATGTAGCGCGCCTCGGCTTCGGCCAGAGCGGTCGCCGGATCGGCATCGTTCTGGAGCACCTCCAGCAACGCATCACCAATCGCACCTGAGGCAATCGGCCGTGCCACGCTCTTCGACTGGGCACCCACGCCCTGGGCGACGCTTACGACCAGCGCATCCGAGTTCCGCGGACCGTCAGCGTTGGTCGCGCTCGAACGCGAAACCGAGGCGAATTCGGCTGCCGCGGTCTGGCTCTCGAGGTCGGTCGCGGCCATCAACACCTGGAAGATGGTCTCCGCGTCGACTGAGGTCCCTTTGGGGATCGAGTACAGGTCGGTGTAAGCAACGCCGTTGCGCAACGAACCTACCTCTGTGTAGAGCGACGGATCGAACGTGATCCCGCCGACGACGAGCGAGTTCTCTGCGTCATCCATCGCCGCGGCCCGCGACGCCCAGATGTGGGCCATCGGGAGCTCACCAGCCTGCAGTGCAGCCTGGGCGTCGTCGATGCTGAACGTGCGACCGGCGTTGCTCATACACGCGTCGCGAATCGCGAGCATGTGCTCGACCGCAGCAAGGCCCTCGGGAGAGTTGAACATCGGCGCGTTGTCGTCGTCGATGATGTCACCACCGATAGACTTGATGATGCTCATGAACTCGATGTCGATCGCCCAACCAGCGCTGAAGTTGATATTGAACGGATCGTCGAAGCCAGCAGTGGTCAGCACGCCACAAGCTGCGATCAACTCGTCGAACGTCGTGGGCGGAGTGACCCCATTGTCTGCGAGAACCTGCGTGTTGTAGAAGAAGTGCAAGGTGTTGGCGAGCACCGGCACGCCAAGCCTGAGACCGTCGACGGTACCCGACGCCCACAACGCATCCGAGATGTCGTCTAGGCCGAACTCGGCTGCGTACTTGTCGATGAACGGGCCAAGATCGACCAGATTCTCGGAGTGGACGCCAACCGTCGAGTTGGTCACATGCACGATCTCGTACTCAGGCGAGCCGGTACCGAGGTCGAGGGTGATCGCGTCCTGCGCGGCATCCGAGGCGAGGAGCTGCACGTTTACGGTCAGATTGTCGCTGTTGCACTCCTCGAACTCCTCTTGGAGTTGCTGAGTGACCGGGAACTCCCAGCCCATCAGGTCGATCGAGACATCCTCGGCGGGCTCAGGGATCGGGCACTCATCTGAGATCAGCGCCACCTCTTCAACCGGTGCTGCCGTCGTTGTTGCTGCCGGTGCTGCCGTCGTTTCTGTCGTCGCCTCGGTTGTCGTGGTTGCTGCGGTGGTATCCGCACTGCTGTCGTCGTCGCTGCTACATGCAGCGACGACAAGGGCGATCGCCATGAACAGGCCAAGCGACCTGGTCAATCGTCTCTTCGTATGCCTCATTTGCTTGCTCCTTCGTGGGCGACGCCCTTGGCATCGCTGTTTAGCCAGATCGGACCACAGGCCCGCTGCTTGACGACCTTCGTAGGGGTGATGACCACCCCAAAACCTTTCCGTGCGGTACAGTCGAACTCCACGGCCGATAGCCAGCCCTCATTCATCGGCACCCTCTCCTTCGCTTTCACGCTCCGGCTCTTGGGCTGGTTCGAACTGGCGGTCCAGGACCCAGTCGGGGGCGTGGATCTGTTTGAGGAGGGCGAACTCGTCGAACACGGTCCACTCAGCGGCAATCGTCCCTTTTATGACGAGCTGATGGCTGACCCCCAACAGGGTCACTCGCCGTCCCGTCGGGTCACCCCATCGACCAGGACCGTCGTGTGTCCCGTCCATACGCCATCGGGTCGCCACTACCGTCCCACCCGATCTCTCATTGCTCATTGTGTGCTCGACGGAGATCGCCATGTCGCTGAACCCGGCAAGCCACGAGAGTATGTGATGCCGAAGTGGAACCGGACCGTTCA
>QMQC01000311.1 GCA_003648875.1 Actinomycetota bacterium | reverse complement strand
ATGCAGCGGCCAAGCAGTTCCCCAGGCTCGACATCGACAACAAGGGTGTCATGGGCGGATCGTACGGCGGGCTCGCGACCGCGATGATCACCTCGATGGACACCTCGTATAGCTCAGCGGTTGCAGAGCGTGGCGTGTACAACTGGGTTTCGATGGCAGGTACAACAGACATTCCTTGGTTCACGCATCTGTATCTCCTCACAGACATGCCTGAGGGTGCTGATGAGATCTGGAGTGCAAGTCCGCTCGCACGGGCTCACAAGATCGAGACGCCGACACTCGTGCTGCACTCAGAGGGTGACTACCGGTGTCCCGTTGAGCAGGGTCAGCAGCTCTTCGGGATCCTCTACAAAGCCGGCGTGGACACCGAACTCCTTCTGTTCCCCCCTGATGAGGGACACGAGTTGTCGCGAAGTGGGAAACCGAAGCACAGGGTTGAACGCTTCGACGCGATCGTGGAGTGGCATGACAGATACCTCAAGAAGTGATGCAGCTCGCATGCACCTAACACCACTCCATCTGGCAGACTGAAGACATGGAAGCAACCGAATACATCTGGATGGATGGTGAACTCGTCCCGTGGGCCGACGCCCAGGTGCACGTCCTCACCCATGGTCTGCATTACGGCACAGGAGCCTTTGAAGGGATCCGTGCGTATGAGACAGACAACGGTGCAGCAATCTTCAGGCTCACTGATCACATGGAACGCCTCGTGCGATCCGCAAAGGCGATCGGGATCCCGATCGAATACGACGTGGATGAACTCGTCAAGGTGTCCAAAGAGGTCCTGTCCGTGAACGGGTTGACTTCGGGGTATCTCAGACCGATCGTGTTCTTCGGGACAGGGTCGATGGGTCTCAACCCTGCCGGTGCGAGTACACATGTGGCCATCGCAGCCTGGGAGTGGGGTGCCTATCTCGGCGAGGAGGGTCTTGCGAACGGAATCAGGGTCGCGGTCTCGTCCTGGCGGAGGATCGGGCACGACTCGTTCATGCCGAACGCAAAGGTCACAGGCGGCTATGTGAACTCCGTGCTGGCAAAGACCGCTGCGGTTCGGGCCGGCTACGACGAGGCGATCCTGCTCAACGCAGAGGGGCTTGTCGCTGAAGGATCTGGCGAGAATTTGTTCCTGGTTCGCGACGGCGTCGTGTACACGCCTCCGACATCTGCCGGCGCCCTCGACGGGATCACACAGGACTCCGTGAGGACGCTTCTCACAGACGAAGGGTATGACGTCAGAGAGGCCTCGATCACCCGAACGGACCTCTACTACGCGGACGAGTTGTTCTTCACGGGCACCGCAGCCGAGGTGACCCCTGTGAGAGAGGTCGACGACAAGCCTGTCGGCACCGGCGAACCCGGACCGGTGACACGATTCGCCCAGAAGGCGTTCATGGACGTCGTGACGGGCAGAAACGAACGTCACTCCGACTGGCTCGAGTACGCCTGAACGACGTGGCACGGCCGGGGGTGACAGCATGAAGTACCGATTCCTCACAGGTGAACATCTGGCCTTCGATCCTGCAGTTCCGACTCTTGACGACATGCACACTCCCTACTGCTGGGGCTGTGGCAGCGAGGCCGAGCAGGGTCTCGGCATCCACCCCGAACTCGAGGGATCGCTGGTTCGAGCAGATCTCGAATTCGACCGTCGTTTCGAAGGCGGACCGGGCACTGTCCACGGCGGGGCCATAACGGCCTTCATGGACGATCTCCTGGGTCATGTTCCTGTTGCATACGGCTCACCCGGTGTGACCGCAAGACTCGACACGAACTTCATCTCACCGGTACCCATGGGTGTCACAGTGCGCGGCAAGGCATGGATGTCGCGCATCGAGGAACGCAAGATGTCGGCAGAGGGGACGATCGAATACGATGGCCAAGTTCTCGTTGAGGCATCGGCGCTGTTCATAGCAATCGACTTCAAGCACTATCAGAAGGTCTTTGACTCGTTCACAGACGAACACAAGGAACGCCTCGCCGCCTACCGTTCCGGTGACTACTACCCGTGATCGAGAGGCAACATGAAGATCGTCCGCGTCGACGCAGAAGCAGACGACATCACGTACGGAACCGTGGAACCAGATGGCATCCGCCTCTATCACGGATCGCCGTTCTTCCATTGGGAGAGGTCAGAGACGGTTCTCCCCATCACCGAGGTGAAACTTCTGGCCCCCGTGATCCCGACCAAGATCATTGCTGTTGGTCGGAACTACGTTGACCACGCGGCAGAGATGGACAACGAAGTTCCCGACAGTCCTGCGATCTTCCTGAAGCCGCCGACAACCGTGATCGGGCCCATGGCGGCGATTCGGATCCCGACGGGCGTCGGAGAGATACACCACGAGGCTGAGCTTGCGATCGTGATGGGGAAAGTGACCCGAAACCTCAAGCCGGAGGACGCTGCTGAACACATTCTCGGGTACACCGCGGCAAACGATGTCACTGCCCGTGCCCTCCAGCGCAGCGATGTGCAGTGGACGAGGGCGAAGGGATTCGACACCTTCTGC
This sequence comes from Actinomycetota bacterium, assembly GCA_003648875.1. Taxonomy (GTDB): domain Bacteria; phylum Actinomycetota; class Acidimicrobiia; order Spongiisociales; family UBA5794; genus B3-G11. The sequence goes on along the minus strand of QMQC01000311.1, from coordinate 283 downwards.
CCGCTCGGGCCGGCCATCGACACGGAGTTCGATCCGGCGGAGAGCAACAGCATCACGTGCACCGTGAACGGTGAACTGCGCCAGGACGGTTCGGTCGCCGACGTCGTCTTCGGAGTTCCAGAGATAGTTGCCTTCGTCTCATCCGTGATGACGCTCCTTCCCGGTGATGTGATCCTCACGGGGACGCCTGCAGGTGTCGGCCCGATCGAGGACGGCGATCGTGTGGAGGTCGAGATCGAGGGAATCGGTGTCCTGATGAATCCAGTGGTGGCCGTATGACAGT
>QMQC01000310.1 GCA_003648875.1 Actinomycetota bacterium | reverse complement strand
GTCGGCAAACCGCTTGACACCAAGCCACCGCAGGCGCTCGCCTGCACCGGTCAGGGACAGCGCCGACTCTTCCAGCCGAGCGGGCGTATCGGTGATCACGAAGCCGTGCACCCTTATGGGCAAACGACTTGCGATCCTTGTCCACAGCTCGAGCTCGGCACCCAGCCGCCCGAAGGGGCGCTCGCCGTATCCGATCATGGCTCCAATCGACGTAATCCCCAACCCTGAAAGGCCTTCCAGGGCCACAAGGAGGTCCTCGTCGCTCATCTGGGTGCCTCGCGCCAGCGCGGATGAAAGGAGACCGGTCGCGGTTTCTCGCAACACGCCGGTTGGCTGGCCGTCCGGGCCCCTGTCGATGGAGCCGCCCTCGGGGTCGGCGGTATCGGCTGCGATTCCTGAGGCATCAAGGGCCATGGTGTTTGCAACAGCGAGGTGTCCGCAATATCGATAGATGACGACAGGACGATCAGATATGGCTGCGTCGAGGTCTCTGCGCGTCGGAAGGCGCCTTTCGGCGAGACTTTCATCATCGAAGCGTGTTGCCACAACCGGCTGTCCCTCTGCAATCGATGAGGAATGGCCAACGAGCCTTGCCTTGAGATCTTCCATGTCCGTCGCCGACTTGAGGGAGCAGCCTTCCAGAAGTGCTGCGTATGGCACAGCATGGAAGTGAACGTCCCGTAGGCCGGGCACGATGGTTGCACCGTCGTAGCGCTTCTCAATAACGCCTTCGGTAGCCAAGTCGCCACGATCGCCAACAGCGGCGACGCTGCCATCCACGATCAGGATCGAGTCACCGATCGTGCCTGCGTCTGTCACGACCGCCCCGCTGGAGACCAGCTTCCTCACAGCTCGATCTGTCATGGTGTGATCTGTTCCAGGGGCATCCACGATTCGATGATCGTGCGAAGGTCATTGTGAAGGACACGGTTTGTTGCAACAACCAGACCCATCGAAGGTGTCGAGTCACGACCGAGGGGATCGGTTACGGCACCGCCCGCCTCGCGGACGAGGATGAGGCCGGCGGCCCCGTCCCAAGGGGCGATTCCAAGCTCCCAATACCCGTCGAATCTGCCTGCAGCGACCCAGGCGAGGTCAAGTGCAGCGGATCCGAAGCGCCTGAGTCCGTTGACCTGTCTGAGAACCTCCCGAAGCACAACAGAAAGCTCCTCCGCCCTCAAGTCGTGGTCATATGGAAACCCGGTCGCAACCACGGCCCTCTCGAGCTCCGTGGTTGCCGAAACGCTGATGACATGCCCGTTGAGTCTTGAACCCTCCCCATCGGCTGCGGTGAACAGCTCATCACGCAGAGGGTCGTACACGACGCCGACCAGACCCTTGTCTCCTTCATAGAGAGCTACAGAGACGGACACCTGGGGGATCCCGTGGACGAAGTTGACTGTTCCGTCGAGCGGGTCGACGATCCAGTGCCGCCCGATGTGCTGTTCTCCGCCACTCTCCTCCGCCATGATCGGGTCCTCGGGGCGGTGTGAGTCGATGACTGCCAGCACAGCAGCTTCGGAGGCATGATCGACCGCTGTGACCGGGTCGAATTTGCCTTTGTACTCCGGGTCTGGTGCTGAGCCGAAGTGTTTTGCGATGATCGCGCCGCCGGCCCTCGCTGCGTCCATGGCAACATGCAGATCTTCCATGGACCAGAGCGTAGACGGCAGACCGCAACCTCGAACTGTGAACTGTGAACTGTGAACTGGACACCTATCCTCCCGCTGGATGATTCCGGCTCTACTTGCTGCATTGAGCGCGCTCCTGATGTGGGCCGCGTTCCCGCCACTTGGGCTGGCGCCGCTTGCATTCGTGGCACCAGTTCCTTTCTTCCTCGCCGTGCGCTCGGTGGAGCGACCGATCTGGGCCCTGATGTTGGGTTTCGGTTGGGGAGCAGCCTTCTTCGGTCTGCTGCTCAACTGGCTGATGGTTCTCGGTTTTGTCGCTTGGTTCCCGCTCTCCATTCTCATGGGTACCTTCGGCGCGTTCTATGCGCTGTGGCTGTGGACCTTCCGACTGTGGACACCGTGGCGATGGTTCTACCTCTCGATCGGTGGCTGGGTAGTCCTCGAATTCGTTCGTGGTCACTTTCCATTTGGTGGATTCCCATGGGGAGACATCGGCTACCCGGCTGCATCGCTACCCGGTGCCCTCGGCTCCGTCCAGTGGATTGGGCCGTCCGGCTGGACGGTTCTGACAGTGTCTGTCGCCGCAGGGATCACGCTGGTCATAGAGAATCGGGAGTCTTGGAGGTTTGCGGTCGATTCGCTAGCGGTCGTGATGCTTGTGATGATCGGTGGAGCGCTCCTCGGTCCCGCGCCCTCGGCTCAGGTTTGGCGAACGGCGATCGTGCAGGGTGGGTCGCCCTGCCCCCAGATCCATTGTCAGAACGAGACGATGCGGATATACGAGAGGCACATCGAACTCACTCGTGCCATACCCGACAGGACGGTCGAGTTCGTTGTGTGGCCAGAGAACTCGGTGGGCACGCCATGGGAGCCAGACGAGAACGAAGAGGTGCGTACAGCGATTATCGAGCAGGCTCGGCGACTTGATGCATACATGCTGATCTCGGGCACGCGCATCGTGGATGACGGCCGCTTCATCAATTTCAACGCTCTGTATTCGCCGGAGGGTGTCAAGATCGGCGAGTACCACAAGCGTCACCCCGTACCGTTTGGCGAGTTCGTTCCTCTGAGGGGGCTGTTCGGATTCGTTCCCCAACTCGACCAGGTACCTCGGGACATGATCTCGGGCACCCAGTCGATCGTGTTCCCGACGGAGCAGGGCATTGTTGGG
>QMQC01000309.1 GCA_003648875.1 Actinomycetota bacterium | reverse complement strand
ACCACCTCCTGATTCCCGGTAGCCGGATCATCGCCGTGACAGGGCACCTCGGATACGACCCGGTTCCAGCAGCGGTCGGTGCAGGGGTGGCCAATGCCGCGCTCGGTGCGCTCATCCGTCAGTTGGCAGCCGAGTACGGGCCGAGAGGTGTCACGGCGCATGCGGTTGCTCCAGGCCCCGTCGAGAGTCCACGCCTCGATCGCCTCATCGAGCACCTTGCGTCCGCGACCGGCAGCACCGTCGATGAGGCACGGTCGACGCTCCTTGAGGGAGCGACGGTCAAGAGGTTTGCGACCGTCGAGGACGTGGCTTGGGCGGTTTCAACACTTCTCGATGACGCTGGCTCGCTCATGAACGGATCGACGCTCTTCCTCGACGGAGGTCGACGTACAGCGATTCCGTAGAGGGTCCAGGTGTGACAGCAGGGACGCGGGAGTCCCCGCTGTTCAGCGCGAGTCAAGGACTCCGGACTCCGCCAGGTCGTTCCATACGTGTTGCTCGGAGATGAGGCCGGATCGAACGACGAATCGGTCACAGAACCGCACGCCAGCGAACGCGACGCCATGCAGGTTGACGCCGTGCAACGTTCCGGTCGTGACGACTACGGTCCGCTCCTCGGCTGTGCTGATGTCCCAGGTGTCATGCGTCTTGCCCATCGACAGATAGCGACCGGCCATGGATTCAGCCATCTGGCTCAAGCTGTCGAACTGACCCTGCGGGAAGACCAACTTGACGTCGGGAGAGAGGTAGCTCGAAGCGGTTTCCATATTCCGGTCGGCCGTTGCGGCGAGGTAGGTGAGGAGCATCCCGATCTCCGAGTTCGGCATGTGTTGTCCAATCTGTTGACATGTGTTGCTAACAGATGGTACATTCCGCCGAGATACGGCGAAACAGCGTTTCGCTGAACGAAACACGAGATACGGCTCTGAAAGGGCGAGTATGAAGAAGGCACATATCTACTTTGGCCTCCTGCTCTCGTTGGCACTGGTTATGTCGGCTTGCACAAGCGACTCCGATGACACGACAACAAGCGCGGGAGATCAGCAATCGACGACGACGGCTGGAGATCAGCAATCGACGACGACGGCTGGAGATCAACAATCGACGACAACTGAAGCACCGGCTCCAGCCGACCCGGTGAAGATCGGGTCGATCCATCCGCTTACCGGAGGACTTGCCGGCGCTGGCAGCCGGATGGACAATGCCGCGAAGATGGCGGTGGAGGAGATCAACGCTGCGGGTGGCATCGCATCGCTCGGTGGGGCGCCACTTGAGCTGATATCGGCCGACAGCACAGGCGCAGCTGACGTGGGTCAAGCCGAAGCAGTGCGCCTGATCAGTGACGGGGTCTCGGCTCTGATCGGAACGTATCAGTCCGCCGTGACGACGAATGTGTCGACCGTGGCGGAGCGCGAAGGCGTTCCCCTCGTGATCGACGTTGCGGTCGCAGACTCGATCCTCGATCAGGGATTCACCAACGTGTTCCGCATCCAGCCGAACGCCACGAGCATGGGATCGTACGGTGCCCTGTATCTCAGCGAAGTCGGTGACGGCGACATCAAGACCGTTGCGTATCTTCATGACAACACAGGTTTCGGCGAGTCAGTCGCAGCGGCGTTCACTGCGGCGGCAGCAGACTTCGGCATCGATGTGGTCGTGGATATTCCATACGCACCGTTCGAGGTGACCGACTTGACGACGGAGATGACCCGGGCCGTGGCGTCCGATCCGGACGTGATCATCGTCACCGGGTACTACAACGACGGTCTTCTCGCAGCCAGAGCAGCTGTCGATCTCGCCGTTGATGTCAAGGCTGTGATCGGTATCGCTCAAGGTGCTTTCCACACGCCGCAGTTCGTAGAGGACTTTGGTGACGATGCAGAGCTGTTCTGGAACTCGAACTACCACTTCAATTCGTCTGACGCGAAGGTCCAGGCTGTCCTGGTCAAGTTCGAGGCGACGTACGGCGAGCAGATGGACACAGAGTCGATGCTTGCATACCAAGCCGTGTACGTGATCGCGGACGCGCTGGAGCGGGCAGGATCATCCGACCCAGCGGATGTGCGTGATGCGCTGGCTGATACGAACATCACTGACCACTTCTTGGCGTACCCCGGGCCGATCACGTTTGATGCGAGTGGTGAGAACGTGAACGCACAGCCGACGCTGATGCAGGTTCAGGGAGGATTGGTGCTGCAGGTGTCTCCCAGCGACATCGGAGAAACCGACGCGGTCTATCCGGGCACCTCGTGGGAGGACAACTAACCTCTAACCACAGTGGTTGAAACAATGCAAGGACGGTCCAACGCTCGAGTGTGGGCCGTCCTTGCGTTTGTTGGCGTCGTCGTTGCCGTGCTTGTCGTGCAAACCGCTTGGTGGGATGCCAACCACACCATCTTCGCCCAAGCAGCGGTATCCGGACTGCTCATCGGTGGTGTATACGGATTGGTCGCCATGGGGCTGAGCATCGTGTTCGGCGTCCTTGACATCATCAACTTCGCCCACGGAGCGTTGATGACGATCGGCATCTATGCCAGCTACCTCCTGTTCCAGGAGTACGGCGTCGATCCTTACCTGTCACTGCTGGTCGTTGTTCCTCTTCTGTTTCTTGTCGGCGCCGGTATTCAGCACTTTGCGATAAACCCTGTGATGACGGCTCCCGTCCACAATCAGTTGCTCCTGACTCTCGGTATTGCGATCATGATCGAGAACCTGTTTCTGGTCGTCTTCACAGGAACACCTCGATCGATCGAGTTGCCGTACGCCAGAGGGTCGTTCGACCTCGGCTTCATGGTGCTTGATTT
>QMQC01000308.1 GCA_003648875.1 Actinomycetota bacterium | reverse complement strand
GGTTCGAGTGAGCCAGTGAGGGTCACCGACGAACTGACAGGACTCGACGCGACGGTGGAGGCCGGAGAGTCCGCGACCTTCGACCCGCTCGACCCGCCGAGCTACTCGCTAACCAACGCTGACGTGCCAGGGACGATAGGAGACACCCTGAATCTCATCAACACGGTGACCGCGACAGGGGCGGGGAGCGGCGAGACGACGCAGGATATGGCCACAGTGAAGGTCACTAAGTACGGATTGTGCGATGAGGATGGCGACGGTGTCTTCGATACGGACGCGTCGGTCTGCATCTGGAAGCCAGGCCCCGGTGAATGGAAGATCAGCGTCGTGCCGGATTCGACCCGACCCACCCGAGTCATGATCACGGTGCGCGACCACGTTCCGGGCAACTGGTGCCCCCAGGGGATAACGGATAGGTGGCGGCCGGACGGCGATCCCGTGGTAACTACGGTGAACATCCCACAAGTGCCTGGCGCGTGGACCGGTGGTTCAGTCTGTCCCATTGGAGGAGCGGCCGGCGCCTTCTATGACGTCGGCACCCCCAGTTCCTTCTATCTGGACGCCATGGGCACCGTGATCGTCACGCGTGTCGTCACGCCTACGGAGTAGGTAAACCATGGAGGGGTCCTCGACAAGAGGACCCCTCCATCGCTCTACTCAAAAGGACCCGAAGACTGCCCCGCCCAAGGGCGACCGCAGCGATCTCGGCCTCTCCCAGAAGCCGTACACGCCAAGGCCTCTGATCGAGTGCGGACACACCATCTGGGATCTGGTATCCGTCCACCGCTCGCTGTTGACGACTCGTGTTACCTTCCCTGACAGCATCCAAGGAGTGGCTGAGTGGCAGTGATCGAGACGTTTGGGCTGACCAAGTTCTACGGTGACGCACCGGGGATCATCGATTTGGATCTCGAGATCCGTGAGGGCGAGATATTCGGCTTCATTGGGCCCAACGGTGCAGGAAAGTCGACCACGATCCGCACGCTATTGAACTTCCTGTTTCCGACACGAGGGTCGGCAACGGTGTTCGGGCTCGATGTCGTCAAGGACTCCGAGGAGATCAGGCGCAGGGTCGGATACCTCCCCGGAGATCTTGCGATGTACGAGACGATGACAGCCCGCGAGTTCCTCACGTATTTCGCAAACCTCCGCGGGATCGATGCACGCAGGATGATGGAGGATCTTGCCGATCGATTCGACCTTCTCCTCGACCGCAAGATCAAGGACTATTCATCCGGCAATCGTCAGAAGGTCGGTGTCGTCAACGCCTTCATGCACGAACCAGAGTTGTTGATCCTCGATGAGCCCACGGCGGGGCTTGATCCCTTGATGCAACAGGAGTTCCAAGATCTGGTCAATGAGGTCAGGGCGGAGGGACGAACGGTCTTTCTGTCTTCACACATCCTCCCTGAGGTCGACCGCATTGCTGATCGCGTTGGCATAGTGCGCGAGAGCCGTCTGATCGAGGTCAACACGATCGAGGCCTTCAAGGCATCCGCACATCGAACGGTCACCATCCAGTTCGCAGAACCGATTGAAGCCTCGGGGTTCGCCGCGCTGCCCAATGTTGCCTCTGTAGAGGCGCGCAACGATGCGTCCGCGGTTACGTTGACCGTCAGGGGTTCGATTGACGCTGCCATCAAGAAGGCTGCGGAATACGACGTCGTATCGATCTCAACCGGTTCGGGAGAACTCGAAGAGGTCTTCCTTTCCTACTACTCGGGAACTGACGATGCTGAGTAGCGTCTTCGGAAAGGCGGTGTGGGACCGCCGGAGGTCGATGCTGTGGTGGATACTTGGCGTCGTCGCAATTACTGCGTGGCTCACTGCCTTCTATCCCATCATCCGTGACTCGGATGCGATGCAGGACTTCCTCAAGGAGTTCCCACCGGAGATGATGGCGATGTTCGGCATGGACCCGGACACGTTCCTCACCGGTGCGGGTTACCTCCAGGCACAGATGTTCTCCTTCTTGCTCCCGATCGTTGTCCTCGTGTTCACCATCGCTTTCGGTGTCGCTGCGACGGCGAAGGAGGAAAGAGCAGGCACCATGGACATGGTCCTGTCCATGCCCATTTCGAGAACATCGGTCATCGTCCAGAAGGCGGCAGCGATGGCTGTCCTGTCGCTTTCGCTCGTGGTCGCCATCGGGGCCACCTTGCTCATCGCCAATCCGATCGTCGACCTTGGCTTGGGTCTCGAAGGCATCGCCGCAGTGACGGCTGGACTCTGGCTGCTCGGATTGGTGTTCGGAGGCATTACAATGGTCACCGCCAGCTTCTCAGGCTCCCCCTCGACGGCAGCCGGCATCGCCGGTGGGCTTGCGATCCTGTCGTGGTTCATCAACGCGTTCTCGACGCTGTACGGCTGGCTGGAGCTTCCCTCGACCCTCAGCCCCTTCACGTGGTACCTCTTCGACCTTCCCCTGCTCTACGGATTCAACTCTGGACACGCCTGGATGCTGTTCACCTCGGTGGGGCTCATCTCCGGGGCCGTCGTGCTCTTCCGCAAACGCAACATCGCGACCGAGGAGGCCGTGGTGCCACAAGCGGCAGCGCGAATGAAGAAGTCGAGGTCGATCCCGCCGCGATCTGTCTGGCTGCTCGGATCCGTGTTCGGCAAATCCATATGGGATCGGCGCCGATCCGTTTGGTACTGGTCGATCGGCCTCGCCTCCATGTCATTCCTGACCTTCGCAGCGTGGCCCGCCCTCTCCCAGGACACGGCAGCCCTCGAAGCGATGATGGAAGTGATGCCGAGGGAGGTCCTTGCAATGTTCGGTCTCACCGACACCGAGGCGCTGGCAACCGCCGAG
>QMQC01000307.1 GCA_003648875.1 Actinomycetota bacterium | reverse complement strand
GGGCCGACTTGCCCTATCTCACCGTGTATCTCGCGTTGAATCGTTCACGTTTCCAAATCTCAGGTTTCAATAGTTTCGTGTACCAAGTACTCAGACTCTACTCCATGGAACCTGGTTCGGGAACGCGAAAACCAGATTCCTCAGGATTCCTCTTCTGCCGGAGCAGATTCGGTCTCCTCAACGTCCGCCTCAGCGTCCTCGTCTTCGATCACACCCACTGCACGCAGCACCTGATCCTGGAGTTGCATGGCTAGATCAGGGTTGTCCCGCAGGTACCCCTTCGCCTTCTCGCGACCCTGCCCGAGTTGATCACCGTCATAGGTGTACCAAGCTCCTGCCTTCTGCACGATGTTCTGTTCAACAGCGACATCGATCAGACTGCCCTCACGCGATATTCCCTCACCGAACATGATGTCGAACTCGGCAAGACGGAATGGCGGTGCAACCTTGTTCTTCACGATCTTGACGCGTACACGGTTACCGATGTTCTCGGTGCCGACCTTGATCGCCTCGATGCGGCGGATGTCGATCCGCACGCTCGAGTAGAACTTCAGCGCACGCCCACCCGGCGTTACCTCAGGCGAGTTGTGCACCATGACACCGTCAACCAAGTAGTTGTGGTGACCCTCGACTTCGATGTCGAATCTTCGCATCGAGCGAGTGGGGGGCTTCTCTTTGATCTCTTCGATCGGAACAGGGAACATTCTCATCGATTTCTCGGCCGGCTCCACTGTCACTGCAAGCTTGCCCCGGTGATGCTGGAGCAGCTTGTAGTCCATGCACTCTGGCACATAAGGAGCGAGAAGCTCATGAAGGGCTTCGGTTCCACCCTTATCAAAAACGATAAAATCGTTTCCACCCCGCTGCATGAGCTTGCACGACAACCCATAGGTGTCGTGTAGCAGCGAGGTCAACCGCTTCCGAGTCGAGACCTCCATCGCCTCGACGCACATCTCTGACCTTCCGGCGGATCTGTCAGCGCGGCGTACTTGGAAGCCGCCGTCATCCATGTACCAAATTGCAAGCGCAAAGGGTGTGAGTTCCTTGAGGTAGTCCCAGCTGAACACCTTCTTGCCACCGATATACACGGCATCACGTAGAACGTCGAGTTCGGCGAGAGGCGTCGTCTCGACCATCAGACCGCCTTTGGCGTGGGGGCTGATCGATAGAGGAACGCCGTCCAGCAGGGAGGCTTTCCAATGGGCATAGGCATCCTGTTTGGGGCCGTGACCGAACCGGAACCGGGACTTGATACCCTGAACGTCTCCATGGCCACGCTTGGGAGATACCGAACCATCCCCCATCAGTCCGCCAAGCACCAGTTGACGTTGTTGATCGTTCAGGTACACGGGGAGAGGCATGAGAACCGATTCTCCGACCTCGAATTCATCTGCTCGTTTCCAGCCGGCCGGTGTTGCGATTAGGTGCTGATCGGTAGCAGCAAACTGTGCCCTCCCATTTCCTTCGGGCTTGTACACCGTGAACTGAAGGAAGCGTTCGGCGTTACCGTTGTCGTACCAGTTCACGATCCTCTTCGGCTGGACCTTGCCGGTCGACGGATCAACAGCGAGTACCTCGACATCCATCCTCCGATTCACGATCTTTCCGATCTTCTCCTGGGTACCGTCAGCGAGCGTTACCCGCGTCGAGTACTGGAAACAGCCGAACATGACACCGATCTTCTCGCGCAGCTGGTTGATGAAGATCGCGGTTGTGTCCGAGCGGTTGATCGTGCCGGCGAGTTTGCGCAGGGCCTGGGACATGAGACGAGCCTGGAGTCCCATATGGGTATCACCCATGTCTCCTTCGAGTTCCGCTCGTGGAACGAGCGCAGCCACGGAGTCGATAACGACCACGTCCAACGCTCCCGATCGGATGAGCATGTCAGTGATCTCGAGGGCCTGTTCTCCTGTATCCGGCTGGGAGATCAACAGCTCATCGATGTCGACACCAATGGCCCTCGCGTAGATCGGGTCGAGCGCATGCTCTGCGTCGACGAACGCTGCAACGCCGCCGTTTCGCTGGGCCTCGGCAAGGATATGGAGAGCAAGCGTGGTCTTCCCCGAGGCCTCAGGCCCGAAGATCTCAACGATTCGTCCGCGAGGCACTCCACCTATGCCGAGCGCAAGGTCCAAGGACAATGCACCCGTCGGAATCGCGGCGATCTTGCGGATCTCATCCGTGCCAAGACGCATGATTGCGCCCTTGCCGAACTGCCGCTCGATCTGAGCCATCGCTATCTCAAGATTCTTGTCACGGTCGCTCTGCTCTGGGGCCATCGCTTTCCCTTTCATCGATTCCGTCAAGGTACCGAGTGCTTGTGACAGATTACGACACAAATCACACGGTTGACATTCAATGGGCTACCGTGAGCCTAACCGAACATGTGTTCGATGTCGAGTATTTCGAGAGCCACCGGACCCGAGCCGTCACATGCCACTCCTGTGCCCCAGGCACACCGATTCGGCACACCGATTTGCGGGGATGAAGTCAGCTGAGTACGAGAACGGCTTCGAGCTCTCCCCCGTGGTCATCTGAAAGCATCGCAAAGCCCACTGGCGTGTCGTCTGGGTAGGTCGCTCGAACCCACACTTTCGTCGTGGCGAAGGCCTCAGCCATCGAGACAGCGTTGGGAGCCACCAATCTCTCCTGCTCGGAGCTGACGGAGAGCCTGATCACGTCCCTTACGTTGTCTGCACTGATGACTCGAAGGGACACCGTGGACTCCGGGATGGGCATCTCGAGAAAGCTAGCGAGGCCACCGTTGCTCTGGGCTCAAGAGACCGAATACGAGGTACCGGAATCCAGGGTTGGCGATC
>QMQC01000306.1 GCA_003648875.1 Actinomycetota bacterium | reverse complement strand
CGATGGCCATGCCGCGTGAACGAAAGTACTCAACGAATGTGAAGCCGTTCGCAAGCGTGAACGCAAGCTGGCTGATCGGGTTCGCGCCCGCTTCTGCCATGTGGTAGCCGGATACGGACACCGAGTAGAAGCTCTGTATGTCGTTGTCGATGAAATACTGCTGGATGTCTCCCTGCATCGAGAGAGCGAACTCGGTCGAGAAGATGCACGTGTTCTGTGCCTGATCCTCTTTGAGGATGTCCGCCTGGATCGTCCCGCGAACGGTGGCGAGAGTATCTGTCTTGATGCGGTCGTAGACATCGGTTGGAAGCACGTCCTGCCCGGTAAGTCCAAGGAGTAGCAGCCCTGATCCATCGTGACCCGGCGGGAGATCACCGTGATACGTGGGACGCTCCGTGCCTGTCTCCCCGAAGCGGCGCTCGACCTCGGTCTCAACCGCTTCGACAAGGTCGTTGTCCCTGATGTAGGTTTCGCAGGCCTGGTCGATTGCGGTGTTGAAGAAGAAGGCCAGCATCATCGGCGCAGGCCCATTGATCGTCATCGACACCGAGGTTGTCGGGTCGAGGAGATCGAATCCCGAGTAGAGCTTCTTGGCATCGTCGAGCGTTGAGATGGAAACACCCGAGTTGCCGACCTTGCCGTAGATGTCTGGTCTTCGGTCCGGATCCTGCCCGTAGAGCGTTACGGAGTCGAAGGCGGTCGACAGGCGAGCCGCCGGCATCCCCGATGCGAGGTAGTGGAAACGTCGGTTGGTCTGCTCGGGGCCACCCTCACCCGCGAACATCCTCGTCGGGTCCTCCTGCTCGCGCTTGAACGGAAACACTCCTGCCGTGTATGGAAAACGCCCAGGGAGGTTCTCCTGGGAGAGCCAAAGGACGCGGTCGGCCCAACCGTCGAACCGGGGATGTATGACCTTCGGAAAGGTCGTACCCGACATCGTCTCGACCTCGTTCTCGACGACGATCTCCGCGCCCCGAACGTCATAGGAGACAGAGCCGCCTGCATGTTCCTCGACGCTGGCGTCCCACGATTCCAACCCAGAGAGCAGACTCTCAGGAATATCTGCCACAAACCGCTCCGCAAAGTCGTCGAGCGGTGTATCGGGAGCCAAGGCGCTGACACGCGTCACCGCCTGAAGGTTGCCTGCGGCGGTTGCGGCCAGTGCCGAGGTCTCGTCATAGGCGCGAATTGAGTCAGCGATCTCGGAGAGATAGCGCACACGGGACCGCGGGATGATCGGATCCCCGTCGGTCCGTCCGTCACGGTGGTGAAGGGTGCCGAATATATCGGGGAATCGATCCTCGACGACTCTCATGATCCACTCGTAGAGGCGCTGAGTTCCATCGTCGTTGAAGCGCGAGGCAATGGTTGCGACGACGGGAAGATCTTCGTCCGCGACTTCGAAGGCTTCACGGTTCCGCCGCACCTGTTTGCGAACATCTCTGATGGCGTCGTCGGCTCCCCTGCGGTCAGACTTGTTGACGGCGATCACGTCCGCGAAATCCAACATGTCGATCTTCTCGAGCTGCGTCGCCGCTCCGTATTCAGGGGTCATCACATACACGGCGACATCAGACGCATCGACGATCTCGGTGTCTGACTGCCCGATACCCGATGTCTCCAGAAGAACCAGGTCGAAGCCGGCAGCCTTGACGATCTCGACCGCTGAGGCGACATGTGGGGACATCGACAGGTTCGCCTGCCTGGTAGCGAGGGATCGCATGTACACCTTGTCGCCTTCGACAGCGTTCATCCGGATTCGGTCACCGAGTAGGGCTCCACCCGAGCGGCGCTTGGTCGGATCGACGGAGATGACAGCGATCTTGCGGTCGGGGAAGTCACGACGGAAGCGAAGGACGAGCTCATCGAGGATCGAAGACTTGCCCGAACCCCCCGTGCCCGTGAACCCGACGACAGGAACGGTGCGATCCATTGTCACGTTGCTGATGGCTTCGAGCAACGCCGTGCGGTCCTCACCGTCGTTCTCAGCAATGGTGATCGCTCTTGCGATCGCACGATCGTCCCCTGCGCGCAGCCGGCCGACCATGTCGACAAGCGGCGGCTGGACGTGATACGCCGCAGCCATGAGGTCGTCGATCATCCCCTGGAGACCGAGCCTTCTGCCGTCGTCGGGTGAATAGATGCGTGCGATGCCATCGGCTTTGAGTGCGTCTCCTTCTTCGGGCAGGATCGTCCCTCCCCCACCCCCAAAGAGCTGGATGTCCTGGCCCCCCGCATCGTCAAGGAGCTGGCGGAGGTATCGGAAGAACTCCATGTGTCCGCCCTGATACGAGGTAACGGCAACGGCGTGGGCGTCCTCCTCTATGGCAGCTTCTGCGATCTCCGCTGCCGAACGGTCGTGCCCGAGGTGGATCACCTCTGCGCCGGAGGCCTGCAGGATCCTTCGCATGATGTTGATCGCAGCGTCGTGCCCGTCAAATAGCGACGTAGCCGTGACAAGCCGAATCCGGCGTGAGGAAGTCATGGCCGTGAGGATAGGGAGGTAACTTGCACTCACCGGGTGTCGGACACGAATACAGCGTCCCAGCTTCCGCCATCCGACTTCCGACTTCCGACTTCGGACTTCGGATATCGGTTTTCGGTTTTCGGTTTTCGGTTTTCGGTCAGCATGTGCCGAGTCTGTGAACCGTGAACTGTGAACTGTGAGCTTCTTCTTTTGTGTCATAGGCGGTCCGTATTCTGTTGTCATGTTTGATACAGACTTCGACGCATCGACCCTTGTTGGTGAGGGAATTCCGCCTGGGTTGGACCAGATGGAGCCCGGTCCTGTCCTGGCAGCGTTTCTGTCTTCGATTGATGTCAACACGGTG
>QMQC01000305.1 GCA_003648875.1 Actinomycetota bacterium | reverse complement strand
GCGTTGCATCAAAGCGCGCAGACGAGCCTGGACGTGCCCATGCGTGCGCACGAAAGAGGAATCGCTCCGTCGCCCGAGAACTCCCGTCATAGCGGCAGCTACAACGACGCTATCCCGCAAAAGCGACCGCCATGTTGCTCGCGCGTAGCCCCTGGTCAAACCGTACTCGAATTGGTGGCGCCATCACCGAACGCAACACGTGCGCATCACGTGCGCCAAAAACCCTTACGCCCCAAGGGATTCCAGCGACAGTGTCGCTTTCCCCCTGAGACCGCAGCCTTTTTCGCTCCCTGATGGCTGAGGTTTGACCATACATATTGCCGGTTATGGGCGGGTAGGTTCGTCCAGTCACGAGTTGTGGCAACGATGTCTAGGTGACGAGGATGTCGGTACCAATGCGCTGAAGAAACTCGTCGATTCGACCGGCTACGCGAATAGTGCCGTACGCCTGGTCTATGAGATCAGCGCACCGAAGGTGCAGCATTCCGAATCGCCGCGTGGATACGACGGCACCTCAGTCCGCTACTCGCCGCAGGTCTTCGAGCGCCTCGTCGGTGGCATTCTCGCCTCGGTGGAACCCGGCAATTTCGCCATCGGTATCCAATACAACAACACCGATGTCCTCTCCCATGTCTGAGAACCCGAACCCCTGCGTCGCTGATCCGTCCCAATCCGGAAGGATAACGACGTAGTCCTCCGCGCGCTTCCCTTCGGAAAGCCCCTCTTCTGCTCGTGCATAGGACTTGCGCATGGAGGTCTCCGCGAACTTACGGAACAGCTTTGGCACCGATTGAAGATCGACCACATTCGCAACGGTGACGCTCGCCGCGTCCTCGTGCTCGGATCGGACTGCGATGACTGCCGCCGCTCCTGCCTTGACCGAGTCTTGATCGTGGAACACGAGCACGGTGGGCAATCCAGGGCTTGCGAAGTCGATCTCCCTGCCGCTCACTGCTGCGGTGAGGGTGTGGCTCGATCGGGGCGTCGGTGCTGTGGTAGCTGCTGGCGTCGATAGCCGCCGCTCATCCTCAAGGATCACAGGTTCGTCGCCGGTGTCTGGTTCGAGATCAGGGGTGAACAGGCTTTCTGCGGACTCTCCTGCGAAGTAGTTGTCGGCCCTTCGTGCGACGCTTCGCCCCGACATCATCGCTGCACTCATTCCGCCGCCGAACACCCATGCACCTGTGAGGAACACGTTTGTGATTGGCGTACGTTCGCTCAATCGGTTCATGTACATGTTTTCGACGGTTTGCTCGGAGCCGTAGATGCTGCCGGACGGGTTGAGGCTGTATCGCCAGTTCGTGATAGGCGTTCCGATCTCGATGTGGACGATCGATTCCTTTAGGCCCGGGATGAGTTCAGCCACACGGTTGACGAGCGTTTGGCCAGCAGCGTCCTTGATCTCGAGATACCGTTCATTGTTGCTGTAGTCGTCGAGACCGCCATGCGTGCCCCATTGGTCTGCGTAGTCCCATGAAGCAAGGGTCGTGATCGACATCACGCTGGAGCCTTCAGGGGAGCACGTCGGGTCCACGTGGTCATAGTGGGAGATGACCAGCCCAACGTCCTCCCACCGGCCTTCGCGCATTGCGGCGTAGTCGTCCTCGAGGTCGTACGTCGTTGCGAGGAACAGCTCGTGATACGGCCATCCTTCGGCGATGAGATCCTTCTCGAGGCCGAGGTACACGACGAGGCTTCCAAGCGCTGGGCGATCCGTTGCTTCCTTGACGCTTCCCACATACCCATCGGGGAGATGATCAGGGCCGATGAAGCGGAGCATCGTGTCGTTTGGGTTGGCGTTGCTGATGATGAGGTCGGCCTCCACACGCAGGCCCTTCGTCGTTGTGACGGCAACAGCCTTGCCATCAACGACCTCGATGCCGTCGACATCCTGTCGATAGCGGAGTTCTCCTCCGTACTTCATGATCGTCGTCTCGATGGCCCGACTCATTGCCATGCTGCCGCCCTCGGGGTAGTAAGCGCCGTACAAGTGGTAGCTGACCCACGGGAGGATGAACGTCGCCGCGTTCAGTTGACTCGGCGGAAGTCCGTAGTACGCCCACAGGGTGGAAAACACGGAGGCAAGCTCCTCGGACTCGATGTGGGCAGACATGAATTCCTCCCAACTCTGGCCCATGGCAGCGATCATGTGCGGATAGGAGTTCGGGATACCGGAGAAGCCTGGCCGTCGTGTGTTCTCCCCGTCGTAGACGAAGCGTCGGACATCGAAGAAAGTCTTAACCATCGCATCGATGAGTGACCGGATCCCGTCGACCTCATTCGGAAAGTGGCTGATGAGCTCGGCCTCGTACGCGACAAGGTCGGCGTGGGCGACGACCTTGTGATCGGGAAACTCAACCGTGTAGAACGGATCCATCCGGCGGAACTCGACCTGGTCGAAGACCTCGAGGTCGGCCGACTGCTGGTACGCCCATCCGCCCGGGCCTGCCCCGTCGAGCGCATGGAGGGCAACCTCGAAGCGGTATCCGCGGCGTTTGAACTCATGGGCGTAGCCGCCCGGAATAGTGTGGTGTTCGAGGACAAGCACGCTTCGACCCTGCTTTGCGAGGTACCCGGCGGTTGCGAGTCCACCGAGACCGGCACCGATTACCACGACATCGAACTTCTCACTCATAAACCCTCCGCTCATTGTCCTTCGATCCTAGGGCGGGAAGCTGTCACAGCCCAGCCGGTCCACGCCTAGCAGCGTCTACTGGGGCCAAACACGCGGCCCACAAGATTGTGTGATGGAACAGAGGTAGACCTGGGCATGAATGCACTGTGACATCTCTCTAGGCCACTGCGACACCCGCCCATAACGGCACATATGGGTGC
>QMQC01000304.1 GCA_003648875.1 Actinomycetota bacterium | reverse complement strand
TCGAATAGACACGATCGGTCAGCCCATCGTTGCGAGTGACCACGCCGGAGAGGACGAGGGCGTCCAGAGCGGCAGCGATTTCGTTGTTTGAGGCGAACGGAAGATCGTCCGTGGGCGGAAGATCGCGCTCCTGAACAAAGGACATGAAGGGTATGAGTCTTGAGGCGGTTTCGGCGATGGTCAGACCATGGTTTTCTGCCGAAAGCAGCGCAAGGGTCACCATGCTTATCGCGGTGATCGGCGTGACGTCGTTGATTCGGGTGCTGACCTCGAATGCGATCTTCGGCAGGGCAAGTTGACCTTCCGGTGACGTCAGATCGTCGTCGCGGTCGATGTGGTTGCTGAGAACCAGAGGTTCGCCGAACCGCACGTAGATTCGACCATTCTGTCGACGCAAGGACCCAAGAAAGCGAAGGGCCCATGCAAACGATTCTGCTTCCTTCTGTCCGCCGCGTTGCTCGGCGGCGTAGGAGCCGACGTCTGTGATCTGGTCATAGTTGATCGACACAGGAACGAGAATGACGTCGTTCGTGATGCCGCGCTGATAGGAGTCGGCCACGTATGCGAGGAGTCCCATCTTTGGTTCCCTCAGCTTGCCGCTTCGAGAACGGCCGCCCTCGATGTACCACTCGAGAGCGAACCGCTTCTCAAGCAGGTAGTCGAGGTACTGGCGGAGGACGAACTTGTATGGAGCGTTGTCGCGAAACTCTCTTCGAATGAAGAAGATGCCAGATCGACGCAGCAGCGGACCGATGAGGAAGAAGTTCATGTTGATTCCACCGGCGGTGTGATTCAGGGGGAGCTCGTTCTCATACAGCACATGCTGGAAGACAAGGTGGTCGAAATTCGACTTGTGGGATGGGAGGAATACGATTGGCTCCTCTTCAGCGAACGTGTAGATCGATCTCAGTTCGGCCTCGGAGTAGTCGACATCGTGGTGAGCTGCCTCGATCGCCAGTGTGGTGATACCGTTGACGAGATCGATCATGTAGGGGGAGTGCTGGGCTGCTATCTCCTTCAGGTATCTCCCCGTGCGCTGTCGCATCCGCTTCTCTGTTCTACCCTCCTGTCGCGCCAAGCGCTGGATCCCGGATTGGAACGGTCTACTCCAGAAGAGGTCCTCCCGTAGGAATCTCGGTACCTTGTATCTCAGACCCCGAACGTGACGCTCAGCGCGCTCAAGTGTCATCCAGGCCTGCAACGCGACATACTCGCCGAGTGTGGTGCCGTCGGCGGGTCCCCGCCCCGATGGCGCGCTCCATCGCTTCTCCAATTCGCTCCGACGCGCTGGTTCTCCTACGACGATGCGGCAGCGATCTGGGTGCAGCCGCAGAATGATGCGCTGCAGCACGAAGTTCGGATCGCGTGGATCTCCGGGTTTGAGGAGATCTGACAGTCTGACCCGGCGAACGCCATCGCGTTTCTCGGCGAGCCATACCACGCGAATCGGGACACACAGAGGGTCGTCCTCCAGCGTTAGTCGTTCGCCGATGGCCAGGTCAACTGATCCGAAGGCTCGCTGTCTGCGCGAAGGTGGGAGGTCGAACACATGGATCGGCTCGTCGACATTCTCGGTCGAATCGCGAATCCAGGATCCGATCAGGTCTCTTTCGAGGGAACTCGATGCATCGACGAGAGCAACGAAGGGCCCGGATCCGGTTGGCCACGACGCAGGAGCGACCTCGCCGTTGGTCATGTCAGGTTCGGGCATGCCCGACTACTCGTCGTCTGGCTTTTGAAGGACGTCGCTGACGGCGCTCAACACGGTACCCACGGCCGTTGCAGCAGTGGTGGCGGCCTGGGTCGCGAATTCTGAAGCTGCCGTTGCCGCCGAGGCTGCAGCAGCTTGGGGATCTGAGGCGGCGTCACCGAGATAGGACACCACCTGAGCAACAAGTTCATCAGGAAGTACACTCTTCATGTAGTCCGTCACCATCGTGACGACCTCGAGAACCTTGTCAGCTGAAAGCCCTGTCTTCTCCTGGATGTCCCTGATGAGGTCTTCCACTGTGTTCCTCCGCGTTCGTTTGCCCTTCCATTGTACTGGTTGACATTGGGGCGGTCTGCTGACCGGTGGATCCGACTGGACAACCACCGTGGTGCCTGATGGAGGAGTTTCACTCGTCGGTCCTCCACAGAGTCGCTCTCAACCCCATCCGAGTTCGTGAAGCCGCTCCTCTGTGAGACCGAGATGATGACCGATCTCATGTAGCACTGTCGCCCGAATCTCCTCGAACAGATCGGTGTCATCCAGTTGCAGTGCAAAGTGTGGTTCGTAGAAGATCACGATTCGATCGGGAGAGACGCCGAAGTAGTCGAATCCCCGATCCGAGAGCGGCACTCCCTCGTAGATGCCAAGGATGCCTTCGGCTGAAGGATCCTGGCTGTGTGTTGGTCTTGGTTCCACCACGATCGAAACGTTATCCATCTCGTCTGTGACCCATCCCGGGAGAGCACCCACGACTCGGCTCACGGCATCTTCGAACGTTTCAATGTTCATAGACTCAGCGTACTCCCGTGCGCTGCAGAGTCCTCATGAGGACGCGGGCCGCGAACGGAGCGGTGGGAGAATGGACCGACGTTGGGGGGGGGCGGAGCCGCAACCGCCTCTGCACCCGGGCCAAAGGGGTCGACCGATAGTGCCTTCGATCTCCGAACCTTGACGCTCTGGGATGCCAAGAATGCCTCACCGGCATCGACTTCGACGGAGCGCCGCAAACCCCCTCATCCGTATACTCACCGTTTTCCGGGCGATTAGCTCAGCGGGAGAGCGCTGCATTCACACTGCAGAGGTCACTGGTTCGATCCCAGTATCGCCCACGCCAAACCTTGGCTACTTCAAAGGGTTCGCGTCCCGATAGCTCGGC
>QMQC01000303.1 GCA_003648875.1 Actinomycetota bacterium | reverse complement strand
TGTTTGTCGAACGACGGCATGGTTGCGCCCGGAGCCCACACGCTCTGAGGCCAGTAGCGAGAGGAGTCCGGCGTGAGAACTTCGTCGATCAGGAAGACTTCACCCCTGATCTTCCCGAACTCGAACTTTGTGTCAGCAAGGATGATGCCTCGCTCTGCCGCGTAATCTGCTCCCTCGACATAGATCTCGATCGAGCGCTCCTTGAGTTCCTCATACAGCTCGTTTCCAACGAGTTCGCGAGCCTCTGCTTGGGTCAGGTTCTCGTCGTGGCCGCTCGTTGCCTTCGTCGCTGGAGTGAAGATCGGATCCGGGAGCTTGCTTGCCAGTTCGAGGCCAGCAGGAAGATGCTCGGTGGTTGGACCTCCTCCCGCCATGTATTCCTTCCAGGACGATCCGTAGAGGTACCCCCGCACGACGCACTCCATCGCGATCACCTCTGCAGCGTGGACGAGCATCGACCTGCCGGCAAACTCCTCCTGCTGTCGTGGAGTCAGGAAATCCATCGCGAATGTGTCCTCCGAAATGAGGTGGTGCGGTGTATCGAGGATGTCGAACCAGTGGGCCGATACGCCCGTTAGGACCTGACCCTTGTGAGGGATGTCCTCGGACAGCACGACATCGAATGCGGAGATTCGGTCTGAAGCGACGATGAGAAGCCTGTCGTCGTCGACCCGAAAGATATCCCGAACCTTGCCCGATCCGAGGTGCTGGATGCCTGCCACGGGCGGCAGAGTAGTAGGCGCTGCACTCCAGATCGATTGCATCACACGTTGCCAGGGCGCAGGGCACAACTCGGCGTTCCTGTCTTCTGTGCCCCGTGCTCTGTACCCTGCTGCCTCATGACAGAGGCAAGTAGCCCTTGGGGTCCGTTCGACACACCGTACGAAGCGATCGGCGGACAGGACAAGATCCGGTCCATCGTTGATCGGTTCTACGACATCATCGACGCCGATGCGCCCAACGTGCGTTCCCTGTTGCCCAGGGATGACTCGACGTCGAGGGACAGGCTCTATGCGTACCTCGTTGAATGGTCCGGTGGCCCTGCCCTGTACACACCCGAGCGCGGCGATCCAAGAATGAAGATGCGGCACAATCCGTTCGCCATCGGCGGGGCTGAGGTCGAGTCCTGGCTCATCTGCTTTGGTCGGGCCCTCGATGACAACGGAATCGAAGGGGACATCCGCAGCTTCCTCGACGAGCGCTTCACGGCCCTCGCCCACCACATGCAGAACCAGGCCTGACCCTCTCCGTTCTCAGCAAAGAACGGTTGCCTCGAGTCGTTCGAATACGATGTCGGCGTTGCGAAGGGCGCGTTCCGAGGTGAAGCAAGCCGCAAGTGTCTGTTCGTCGAGGAGGACACTGCTGTCAGTGGCGAGGTTCTGTTGGAGAGTTCCGGAACCGTCCCAGGTCTTCATCGCGTTGCGTTGGACAATGCGGTAGGCCGCATCGCGATTCATCCCCGTGTCGATGAGTTCAAGCAGTACTGCCTGGGAGTAGACGAGGCCCATTGTGGATTCCAGATTCTCGGCCATGCGGTCGGTATCGATGATCATGTGTTCTACAAGGCGCTGCATCCGCCGAAGTGAGTAATGCAAGAGGTTGGTTGCATCGGGCAACGCCACGCGCTCGACAGAGGAGTGGGAGATGTCGCGTTCGTGCCACAGCGCCACGTTCTCCAGAGCGGCTGATGCATAACCACGCAACAAACGTGACACTCCGGTGAGATTCTCAGAAGCGATCGGATTGCGCTTGTGCGGCATCGAGGACGAGCCCTTCTGGCCCCCTCCGAATGGCTCCCTTGCCTCGCCAACCTCAGAGCGCTGGAGGTGTCGGATCTCGGTTGCGAAACGTTCGATTGTTGAGCCGATCAGAGCGATCACTGACACGAAGTGGGCATGGCGGTCCCTCGGGATCACCTGCGTCGAAGCTGGTTCCGCGCTCAATCCCAAGGCGTCGCATACATACGCCTCAACATCGGGTGGTGTGTGTGCATAGGTGCCGACGGCTCCGGAGATCTTTCCGAACGACACGCCATCGACCGCGTTGGCGAGGCGTCCATGATCCCGCTCGAGTTCGAATGCCCAGTTGGCGAGTTTCAGTCCGAAGGACGTCGGTTCAGCCCAGATGCCGTGGGTCCGCCCGATCATCGGTGCAGCTCGATGCTCGAATGCCTTGGACTTCACGGTGTTGAACAACGCTTCGACTGCTTGAAGCAGCAGTTCGCCTGACTCCTTCAGCAACGCACCTGATGCCGTATCGAGTACGTCTGATGATGTCAATCCGTAATGGATCCACTCGCCCCCATCCCCCACTGATTCGGCGAGCAGATCAACGAATGCTGCAACATCGTGCCTCGTGATCTCCTCACGTTCCTTCCATTCCGCGGTGTCAACCTCTGGAGACGTCCGGGCTGCAATGGCTGCGGCATGCGGTGCGACGCCGAGCCTGACCCAGGCTTCGACAACGAGGATCTCAACCTCTCTCCATACCTCGAGCTTGCGCTCCTCGGACCACACAGCGGTCATCTCTGGGGTCGAGTAACGCTCGATCATCCCTTGAGTCCCTCGCGATAGGTGGCGAGCTTCTCCGCAAGGGCTTGGTCTGTGACAGAGAGGATGGATGCAGCCAGATAGCCGGCGTTTGCGGAACCATCGATGGCGACCGTCGCCACGGGGATGCCCGTCGGCATCTGCACGGTGGACCACATGGCACCGACCCCACCGAGGCCTCCCGCCGCGATCGGAATGCCGACAACCGGCAAAGTTGTGTGTGCTGCTACAGCCCCCGCGAGGTGAGCTGCCTTGCCCGCGCCACAGACGATCACGCCGAACCCGTTCGCTCGCGCATTCGTAGTGAACTCTGCGACCTTCTCAGGGGTGCGATGTGCAGA
>QMQC01000302.1 GCA_003648875.1 Actinomycetota bacterium | reverse complement strand
CCGTACCCTCCATCGCCAGGCACACCGAGCGGTATTCCTCTGCCATCAGATCACCGATCGCAGCGTTCACCTCCTCCGTTCTGCCCTCGGTCGCGACCCGCCACAGATCATTCGCCTCCGCGCGACGCCGATTCGCCCTGAGATGCGAGATACGCCTGATCAGATCGACCCCGACGACGTCTGCAACGATTCCCGCACTCGTCCGATAGTCAATGAGATTGACAAGGTCACCGAGCACCAGAAGAGGCTCTGACGAGTCCGCAACCCTGGCCAAGGCGTCTGCTGCACCATGGATGTCCGCAACCAGGAGCACCGCTCAGGCTTCCGAGTCCGGGCCCAGCCACGTCGACACGATACCGAGTCCGATGGCGCCCGCGATACCGGCGCCGATGGCCAGAAGTTGGTGTGCTCCGGCATACAGGGTTGAGATGCCGGCCATCCCGAAACCGATGAACGCTACCAGTACGAATCTGCCGGTCCGCCCGTAGCGCTGCTCAGGGTCAACGCTCTCCCAACCCTCGACCGTTGCCGCGACAGCGGTCGAAGCGATCCACAAGATCATCAGGAGCAATCCGATCAACAGGGGAATTCCGAAAATGGCTGTCACCTGGCGCTCTCCTCCTCATCGGTTGTCGGCGCTACCGACACATCTTCAGCGTAGACCCCGCCCCGTTTGGACGCAGCAACTGCGGCCACGAGCTCGGTTCGAACTGTTTCGTCAGACACGCGCTCGAGAGCTGCAATGCAGATCGCGGTGGCTGCTGCTCCGCCCCCCCTGCCAACGGCCCAGGCCGCGTGGCCCCCAAGCAGCGCGTCCGAATGCCCGATGTATCCCGCCAGAAGACCGAGCGAGGACTCGTCTCCGGTGTTTCCGAGTGCAATGAGCGCATTGCGTCTGACGAACCGCATACGGCGCGACGGTACATACCAATGATCGACGATCCGAGCCAGCTCTTCGTCACTGTGCCTGAGTACAGCTTCCGGATCGAGCACATCTTCGGTCGCCCGCAAGGAACGAAGCGCTGGTTGCCCGGGAGGGCAGGCAGTGAGACAGTCATCGCAGCCGTAGATGCGTCCACCAATCGCGGTCCTGATGGTGTGATCGATGACCCCTCTTCTTTGGAGAACGGCCGCAATGCACCGTCGCGCATCGAGCACCCCTGGTGCGACGATCGCGTTGGTCGGACATGCAGGGATGCAGGCGTCACACGTCCCACACGATCTACGCATCGGTTCTGTCGAGTCGAGCACGGCGTCGGTGACAACCGAACCGATCAGGATCCACGGGCCGGCGCCCGGGGAGAGAGCCATCGTCGATTTGCCGGACCATGCAGCGCCGGCTCGCACGGCGACTGCCCTGTCGATGAGTCTGTTGTCGTCGAACACGATCTCTGTGCGATGACCCGATCCGTTCAGCGCTGACGCGATCTCCGCCAGAACTGTTCTCAGGCCGTCGTACCGATCTCCGTCTGCAAACCGGGCACAGGTTCTGAATTCGCTCGGTCCGTCGCCATCCTCAAGATACGGAACGGTGATCACGACGACCGATGTTCCCCATGGGAACGATTCGACAGGCCTGGAAGCGATGTCCGGTTGGGCATAGGTGAAAGACATCCCACCATGGAAGCCTTTGGACACGCGATCCCTGATGCGTTCGGCTTCGTCGGGAAACGGCGCCAGATCGGTGACTCCGATCGCTGCCGATGCGCGGTCGGCGATCTCTGTGAGCGATGCGAACAGATCCATCCCGCAAAGCTACTGGTGTGTCGCAGGCATGGCCCGTGGGTCATGGTCCCCCAACGACAGATTCGGGGTTGGTCGAAACGAGTCTGATCGGTTGGACAAGCCCGACCTTGCTCATCGATTCGATCGCTGCTTGCTCGGCCTCGGCGAGCTCGAGGATCCCGTTGTGCCCAACCAGAGCAGAAACCACACAATCGTCACATGCCCTGGTCGCTCGCATGTCACATGTTCCACAGTCGATGATCATTTCGTCCTCCTATGCACAGCACCGTACATTCTGGATGTGACACATTCGCGAGACGGGAAGCAAGAATGGCAGGACGCGGGAGCACCGACGTTTCCTCTGCCACCCGTCTACTGTCTCCGACATGAAACTTGGACTCAATATCGGATACTTCGGCACGGCGATCTCGGACGACTTCACACTCATTTCGACTGCAGAGGATCTCGGCTACGACAGTGTGTGGACCGCTGAGGCGTACGGAGCAGATGCCTTGACGCCGTTGGCGTGGATCGCGGCAAAGACCGAACGCATCAAGGTCGGCTCGGCAGTGTTCCAGATCCCGGCACGTACCCCTGGTATGACGGCAATGACGGCTTCGACCCTCGACATCATGTCGAACGGTCGCTTCCTGCTCGGCCTCGGAGTCTCCGGACCCCAGGTCGTTGAAGGTTGGCACGGGCAGCCGTACGGCAAGCCACTCGGGGTCACCCGTGAGTACGTTGCGATCCTGCGCAAGATGTTCGCAAGGGACGAACCCGTCAGCTTCGACGGCACCTACTACCAGCTCCCCTTCG
The DNA here is from genome assembly GCA_003648875.1 of Actinomycetota bacterium. Classification (GTDB taxonomy): domain Bacteria; phylum Actinomycetota; class Acidimicrobiia; order Spongiisociales; family UBA5794; genus B3-G11. The sequence goes on along the minus strand of QMQC01000302.1, from coordinate 352 downwards.
CCGGTGATGGTGCAACGGGCCTTGGCAAGCCTCTGAAGATCATGCACAGACCGAAGAACTCCGATCTGCCGATATACATCGCTGCCATCGGGCCGAAGAACGTACAACTCACCGCCGAGATCGCCGATGGCTGGCTCCCTGTCTTCATGTCCCCCGACCGGGTGAACGAGATGTATGGATCGCTGCTTCGGGCAGGATTCGACAAATCGGGCGACACTGCCAAGGCGGATCGTTTTGAGATCGCCCCCACGGTGAGCGCCATCGTCACGGACGATCTCGATGCCGGCCGGTTGTCCATGAAGCCGTTCCTTGCGTTGTACATCGGTGGCATGGGTGCAAAGGGCCGCAACTT
>QMQC01000301.1 GCA_003648875.1 Actinomycetota bacterium | reverse complement strand
CCCATTCCGTGAGCCCCAATCCCTGGACATGCCCCGACACCAACGTCAGCGTCTCGGGCGGGGTGACGAGCCCCGGTGTGTACCGGGTGACATTCAGAGCGACCGGTGGCAGCGGGGCGCCGGGCGCAACGGTTTCTACGACCGTCACGGTGAACTGGACGAACCCCTGATTTACACCGGCCGTCCGCAAGCACACCGACGCTCCCGACAATGAAGTAGAACGTGCCAACCCGGTCGGCCGATTCGCACATATCGGCACATATGCTCGCCCTCTGAGGCCATTCATATTACCTGCGATGTCAGGTGGTCAGCGAGCCTTCCATCTTCCAGGGCATCCGTCGCAGTTGACCCAGACTTGTTCGGGTGCTTCGCCGGTGATTATCCGCTGGGCCTCAGTACGCAGGAGTACACCGATGAGGACTCCTTGGGGGGTGGTGACGGTGACGAGTGTTGTTCCTCGTTTCTCCATTCGGTTCACAAGAGGTTCGAGGAGACCGTTCGGTCTCACGGTGGTTGGTCCAAGTTCCATCACTTGTGAGACAGGGAGGTTTCCGTCTTGCTGCCATGCTGTGGTGCGGAGCCGTCCGACAACAACCCCGTCGCCCTCAATCACCAATGCTTCTTCCCATCCAGAGTCCGTCACACGGTCATGGACAGTCCCGAGCAACTCGTCTGGTCGTGCTGTTGGAACATCTGGTCGCGTGGCTTCTGACACAAGTTGAGCATCGGAGGATTCCCCCTCAATGGGTAACCCGGCGGCTTTCCAGTCGGCGATCCCTACTACGTAGTCGTAGACCTGTTCAAATCCAAAGCGTTCGAGCTGACACGCAGCTCGTGGAGACATATCTCACAAACCGTCGTGTCAGTACACCACCACAGGTTCGTCTCGTTGCAGAACTGACGTCGTTTGGACATTGAGCTTCTTCAGGGGAATGTTGACTGCTCCTGGAATGTGTCCGCTCTGGAACTCGCGTTCAGGGAGAACATCGACGATCTGAACACCAGTATCAATGAGGTCCAGAAGGGTTTGGCGATCGATATCAGCCATCATCGTCGCTCCTTTCAGAGGAATCTTCGGCACGGGATTTGGTAAGGAGGTCGACCAGTTGCTCTGTTGTCGGCGATCCGGCTATGCCGCTCGGTGTCGTGTAGATACGACACGACAATCCGACCGGGGCGTCGGGCTCTGCGAATGGGTCGGTTCCGTCGATCAAGATTGTTGGCGAGCCTCGAAACCGTACTTCTTCGGCTCTCTGGGGCGTATTGACGATTTCGAGGCGGACCGTCACATCGGTATCGACATGGTCGACCGCTCGTTGAACATGCTCGGCAGCTTCCAGCCAATTGGGGCAGTCGTTGAAGTGTTGGATCGTGATCTCCATCCGGTTCCTCCTTCAGGCAGCGACAGTGACTCTGTCGCGATAAGCGGAGATGGCGTCAATCATGTGTGTGAGACGATTCGGGTTCAACGAGTAGTAGCTCCATCGTCCACGCTTCTCTCGGTCGATCACACCAGCCTCAAGTAGCACTTTGAGGTGGTAGCTCACTGTTGACTGCGCCAGTGGTAAATGCCGCTCGACATCGACCACGCAAACAGCTTGTCCAGTGGTCGCGATCAGATGCACGATCGCCATGCGATACGGGTCACCGATCGCGCCAAACGCTTCGGCAAGGTCCTCGGCGCGAACCGTATCGATAGGCTCCGCGCCGAGAGCGACACAGCAGGCAACGTCGGTGTCACATTCACAGGTCATCTGTCCAAGTTTTGACATTTGATTCTCCCTCTTCAAGGAATACATCGAATATAGTCGATGTTTTATTCCCCATCGAGATTATTCGATGAAAGGAGCAGGGTCAGGCAATGGAAGGCGACCACGTGATGCTGATTCTGCGCCCCGAAGCATGCAGTTCGTTCGACTATTTCACCCACTGAGAGGAATCCCCATGACAACAACAACACCGACAACCCTCGACGACACAGCCGCTTGCTGCACATCAGCAGCCAAGGCATTCACACCACATTCCGAAGTTCTTAGCTCGTGTTGTGCCACCCCATCTGCTGATACAGACACGTCATCGGCAATCGACGAAATCAAGGCGCAAGAGACGCCACCCGAAGTTGCATCAGCGCGATCAGCCGGATTCCGACGCCTCCTCGAAACCGGCAGGCCAGTCGAGATGGCTGCCTGGGCCACAGCAGCGGGCATGAACGAAACCGCGCTCCAAGACGTACTCGACAGACCAAACGTCGCCGGACGAGTGGAACTCGATAACCAAGGACGCCTCCTCGGCATTGCCGGACTCACGGTCGAACCGACCCATCACGAAATCACGATCGGTGCCGAGAAGCGATGGACCTGGTGCGCCCTCGACGCCGTGGGCATCCTCGGTGCGCTCAAGGCGACCGGGGCAATCCGCTCCACCGACCCGCGCACCGGAGATGCCATCGAGATCCAATTCGTCGAAGGAGACCCCAAAGGAGACGCCGCCCTGTTCATCCTTGGTGGGTACGACGGCAGCAACGTACGCGAGGAATGGTGCCCACTCGTCAACTTCTTCACCACCCACCGCAAAGCCGAAGCCTGGGTCGCCGCAAACGAACTCGACGGCGACATCGTCTCCGTCGTCCAAGTGGCCGAGGAAGCGGCAGCCATGTGGCGGACAGTCACCGACCCCACCCCATCCAACCAGACCTAATCAGATACAGGAGAACAACATGAAGCTTGAACACCTAATGGACTTCAAGGCCCGGCTGTATTCACCGGTGATAAACGTCGGTACCGGCCCATCCGGCACCCGATACATCTACAACGCAGCCGAAGGCACCTTCGACGGCCCCCGGATCAAGGGACGCATCCTCCCCGGCGGCGGCGACATGCCCCTCGCAGACGCCGATGG
>QMQC01000300.1 GCA_003648875.1 Actinomycetota bacterium | reverse complement strand
CGAGGCACCGATCGTGTTCACACCTGATGCCGAAGTGCCGCCGACCGTCGAGCCGAACACCCCCGATCGATTCTCGACCATCATCTCGGGACGAGTTGACCGTATCTGGCGCTCGTACCAGGATGAGTATTTCGCGTTCATCGAGGACCATCGATCACTCGTTCTCACCGATGAGCAGTGGGCGAACCGGCACCTCGGGCAGAGATCGTGGACCTCACCCGGCAAGTATGAGGACAGGGACCTGTTGTGGTGGTCAACCGGCGATGGCTGGATCGGCACAGAGGCTCTCGAAGACGTTCCGGATCAGGGATTCGCCTACCTCACGGAACGTCGCGCCACTCCGTGGACGCTTGCCTTCCTTGGCTCCCTGGCAGAAGCTCCTCCGATGCCCGTGTGGAGAGACTGAATCGGACGACAATCGACTGGCGACCAGGGTCACACATCGTAATGCGAGGGCAGCGGACGGTGGCCAGAGCCTTGGATCGGTGAACCAAATCCCCACCGATGCTCGTAGGTGAACCTCAACTCATCGACTGCCTTGGTTGGATCCTTCAACACCGCGCAAATCAGATCGATCACATACTGGGTTGATTTGACGACCTCATCGTCCGTGAATCGCAGAACGGTCCATCCGTTGTCGATGAACCACCGATCCCGGAGATAGTCCTTCAAGACAATGGTGTGGCTGTTGCCATCGGTCTCGATGACCAACCGACGGTCTCGACAGGCAAAGTCGGCTATGTAGGGACCGATCGGGTCCTGGCGGCGGAACCGCACACCGAACTCGCTTCCACGCAGCTCTCTCCACAGCACCCTCTCGCCCCGTGTCGAATCCTTCCGGTTCTCCCGGGCGAATCTGACAAGACGTCTGCGATCTGACACACCCCACAGTTACCAAATTCAGAGTCGCGAATCAACACTTCCGCCGGAAACACGTCCTCCCTTTAGGGGGGACAAGAGACGAGCGCCAGCGAGGATCTAGGGGGGACCGCAAGCCTGCGAGCCCGGCACGCGAAAACCACGAACAAGAACCACCGCGAGATCAGACCCGCAACGCTCGCAAGCTCGCACACCCCCCTGCATCGCTCCGCTCTGCCGTCCCCCCTAAAGGGAGGACATCCCGCAAGACGAGCGGCAGCGAGCGAGCCGTCGTCCGTAAGGGAGTGCAGCGGCCGATTTCAGCCGACGTCTCTGATGAGCATGTCGTCGTAGGTTTCGCGTTCGACGACAAGTCTTGCATTGCCGTTTGCGACGAATACGACGGCTGGCCTGGCGACTTTGTTGTAGTTGGATCCCATCGAATGGCCGTATGCACCCGTTACGGGAGTGCACAAGATGTCGCCGACCACCGTGTCCGCTGGCAGGTCAGCTTCCTTCACGATGATGTCACCGGACTCACAGTGCTTGCCGACGATTCTCGCCCTCATGGGGCGCAAGGATTCAGGTGCCCTCGCCAGGAACGCCTCGTAGCCACTGCCGTACAGCACGGGCCTCGGGTTCTCCGAAATACCACCGTCAACCGACAGGTACGTCCGAACGCCCGGAAGGTCCTTGATCGTCCCGACCGTGTATGCCGTCACAGAAGCGCGCGCTACGATCGAACGACCTGGCTCGGCGAGGATCCTTGCCGAGATGCCGCTGGCCTTCGCCGCGCCGAGGATGGTCTCTGCCCAGGCCGTAATCGTGTCGGCCTCCTCCCCCTCGACATATGCCACGCCGAGACCGCCGCCAATGGAGAACTCCTCCGCACTCGATTCGTTGACGAACGGAGCAAGCGACGCTATCGCCTTCGCATAGTTCCCAACGTCGAACACCTGGCTTCCGATATGGGCGTGCAGTCCGCGGAACTCCATGGCGCGGGACTCCCTAGCCCTCGTGATGGCCTCGGTCGCTATGCCTTCGGTGAGCGGGAACCCGAACTTCGAGTCGGGTACACCTGTTTGGAGATACTCATGCGTGTGAGCATCGATCCCAGGGTTGATTCGCAACAACACGCTCGGCACCGGCCTTCCCGCCTCAACGAGTGCCTCGATGCGATCCATCTCATCGAATGAATCGACAACGATTCGACTGACCCCTGAATCGATCGCAAAGCCGAGTTCATCCATTGACTTGTTGTTGCCGTGGAACACGAGTTTGTCGCCCGGCACTCCGGCAGCGAGCGCTATGTGCATCTCGCCGCCTGTCGCAACGTCGATGTGCATCCCAGCATCGTGTGCAATCCTGGCCATCGCTCGACAGAGAAACGCCTTCGATGCGTACGCAACTCCGTCGTCGAAGGCGTCAACTCCCTCGCGACATCGGGTCTTCAGATGCTCTTCGTCGTAGATGAAAACCGGCGTGCCGAACCGTTCCGCAACTTCGAGGACATCGCAACCGCCGATGTGGAGACGACCATCAACCATCCGGGCGGTGTCAGGAAGAAGGTCCCACGGAATGGGATTGGATGTCACATGCGCTCCGGAATCTCGATGCCGAGCAGATCAAGGAGCGTGCCGAGCGTTCCAAGTGTCACCTCTACAAGCGTGATCCACGAGGCCTGTCGAGCAGGATCTTCTTCCCTGAGGATGTGACAGTGCTCATAGAAACGGCTGAAGTCTGTGGCCAACTCGAACGCATACTCCGCTATGACGTTCGGAGCACGCAGATTCGCGGCGCGATAGATGACTTCCTCCAGACGTACCAGGCGAAGCATCAGCGACCTCTCCTGGGCGACGGTTGGTGCAAGGAGTTCACCCGCACCAAGACCGGCATCGACAGTCTTGCGCAGGATCGACTTGATGCGCACAGCGGAGTACTGGAGGTATGGCCCCGTCCTTCCCTCAAACGCGGAGAACCGCTCGAGATCGAACACGTAGTTCGAAGTGCGATGGTTCGACAGGTCGCCGAACTTGAGTGCAGCGAGACCAACCTGTCTTGCTATCTCGTCTCTCTCT
>QMQC01000299.1 GCA_003648875.1 Actinomycetota bacterium | reverse complement strand
GAACTGTCGCGGGAATTCAGGAGGCGTCATGGCCGCACGTAAGAGTGGACTGGGGCGGGGACTTGATGCCCTGATTCCCCAGGACCGACCGCATTCCGGGTACGCAGAGATTCCGGTCGATGCAGTGGAACCCAATCCGAAACAGCCGAGAACCGACTTCGATTCCGCCGGTATTGACTCTCTTGCGGCGTCGATCCGAGCAGTGGGGCTGTTGCAGCCGATCGTGGTCCGTTCAGTCGATGAGGGCTATGTCCTCGTCGCAGGCGAGCGGCGTCTCCGCGCCGTGAAGCAGGTGGGGTATCCGTCGATTGCCGCCGTCATCAGAGACGAAGCGGATGACGACACGAGCCTCACAGAGGCAGTCGTTGAGAACCTTCAACGAGAGGATCTCAATGCGCTCGAGGAGGCAGCGGCATTCAAGGAATTAATGGAAGAATATGGAATGACGCATGATGAGGTCGCAACTCATGTGGGACGAAGCAGATCCGGTATCACGAATACGGTCAGGCTCCTGCAGCTTCCAACGAAGATCCAGGCAATGTTGGTGTCGGGAGACCTGTCTGCCGGTCACGCACGTGCCCTCCTTGGATCCGAGGATGAGGCATATGCGATCCACATCGCACAACGCGCGGTCGCGGAGGGGTGGACGGTAAGACGCGTCGAGGAGGCCATTCGGCTCAGACAGACACAGGGCCAGACGTCCAGCGTCCGCTCAAAGAGAATCAGGCCGGCTGCGATCATCGAGTTGGAGGAGAGATTGCAGGACAGGCTGGGTACAAAGGTGAGTATCGACTATCGAGGCAAAGGCGGGAAGATAACAATCAAGTACACATCGGCTGAGGATCTCGAACGGATATACAGACACCTGTTCGAACGCGGATCCTGAGAGGATTCGGTTGGCGGCGAGAGATCGCCATCCGCCGACAAGCCAGAGACGCTAACTCTCGTACATCGAGGCAAGGGAATTCGCGACCACTCTTCCAGTTCGCCGATTCATGGACCGCAGGGCGACGATGACAGCGGGTGAGCGCGTCTCCTTGAGCATCGGAAGTGCCTTGCCCTGCTTGGTGACCCCCAGTCTCTTGGCTAGATGGGCTGCAATGTTCATCCCACCCTCCGAGCGGGAGTGCTCCGACTCGAAGTAGTACACACCCTCTTCGTCATCGCCCACGAGTAGGAATCCGACCACGACATCCGCGTTGATCCTGTTCGCCCGCTGTGCTCGGAGTCTTGCAGGGGGCTCTGTGTCGATACTCCGGCTGATCACGGGTGAAGCACCTAGGAGTTGGAACGCGCCGAAGGCCGCCGTCACTGCCGACCAGGCTTCGTCGGCCTCGCGCGGTTCGCGGCACTCAGGGTCGAGATAGATGCGCTGGCCGGCGATGGTGTTCGGAAGCGCGGCGAGCCACTGACGCTCCCGAACGGCTTCGCGCCCGTGCTTCTGTGTTGCCATCTGCATCAGACCGAGTTCTTCGTTGACGACATGTCCAGAAATTCCATCTTCTGCCAGGCCCCGATTGTGCTGAAAGTCGAGAAGTCCCTTGAGAGTGTCTGGACCGAATACACCGTCGACCTTCCCTGTGTCGAATCCGAGAGCGTTGAGCGATGCCTGGAGGCTCGAAACGTCATCCCCACGCATCATCGGCACACGACGATACAGGAGTCTGTCGCCGAGCTGGTACCCCGCGTCGACGAGGGCACGCCAGGTCTCAGGCCCCACGATTCCGTCCACGGGAAGACCGCGAGCGGACTGGAAGCTCGATACTGCGTCGAGTGTTCCCTGGTCGAACACACCCGGATTGTCTGGCAAGGTCGGGTGATCGAGCGCTGTGAGGCGGTCCTGCACGTCGCGAACCGGCTCGCCGCGGTCACCCTTGTGGTAGAGCCTCACGAGCTCGAGCGTATTGGGCTGGAACCGCTAACCGAGGAAATCAGCTAGCTCCGAGGTGAGTTGCCCCTTGCTTCGAGCTCCGACGAACCTACGCCTTTCCTCGCCACCTTGGAAGACAATGAGTGTGGGGATGCTCATCACACCGTAGGAACTCATCGTCTCAGGGTTCTCGTCGACATTGAGCTTTGCGACGTTGAGTTTCCCCGCGTTCTCGCCGGCGATCTCATCGAGGGGACCATCCATGATCTTGCAGGGACCGCACCACTCGGCCCAGAAGTCGACGAGCGTCGGTGTGTCCGAGGCGATCGCCGAAGAGAAATCTGCATCCGTGACGGTGGTCGTGTTCTGACCCATTGTGTCTCCTTGTCTTTGATTCGGAGGCTGGTCCGAACCGATTGTCCTTGCGTTAGGTCTGCTCGTGAAGCCAGCGCTGAGCGTCGAGTGCTGCCTGGCAACCCATGCCTGCCGCTGTGACGGCTTGACGATAGATCTTGTCTGTCACGTCCCCGGCGGCGAATACACCATCGACGTATGTCACTGTTGTGCCTGGTTCAGTCAGGATGTACCCGGCTTCATCCAGATCCAGCGATCCATTGAACACCTTGGTGTTGGGGCTGTGGCCGATGGCGACGAACACTCCATCCGCAGCGAAATCCGTGACCTTGTCGGTCTTGATGTTCCTGATCTTGGCGCCTGTAACCAGGGTTTCGCCGACGATCTCCTCTATGACCGAGTCCCAGAGCACCTCGATCTTTGGGTGGTCGAGAATCCGAGCAACCATGATCGGCGACGCCCTGAACGCATCTCGCCTGTGGACCACCGTTACCTTTGATGCAAATCTGGTGAGGAAGAGAGCCTCCTCCATGGCAGTGTCTCCGCCGCCGACGATGATGAGTTCCTTCTCCTTGAAGAAGAATCCATCACAGGTGGCGCAGGCAGACACGCCGAAGCCGCGAAGCCTCTCTTCCCCCTCGACACCGCGCCAACGCGCCGAAGCCCCCATCCAGCCGAGCATGCTGACAGCGCTGTAGCACCCCTGCCGAACGG